>NZ_JBFTML010000022.1:0-74152 GCF_056396925.1 Pseudomonas sp. 05N433
GTCATATAGCAGCATATGGGTCCGGGTAGATGCTGGAACAGGGACATTATTGCGATGGGGTTTGTTTGAAGCGGAGGCCAAAGCCCCCACTTCAACTTGTAATATTACTGGCGGCCTATGGAGTAATATTTAATACCTTTATCTTTAAGCTTTTGAGGATCGAAAAGGTTTCTTCCATCAAATATTATAGGCTCGCTAAGTTGGCTTGCAATTTGATCCAGATCGGGTGCCTTGAAGGCTTGCCATTCAGTTATTATGATTAAGGCATCGCTTTCTTTTAAAGTTTCTTCTTTGGTTCCGCACAAACTCAAGTCATCACGATTATTGTAAATTCGCTGAGTTTCTTCCATCGCCTCCGGATCATACGCTCTCACCTTGGCGCCGTTTTTCCACAGTGCCTCCATCAGTACTCGACTGGGTGCTTCACGCATATCATCAGTATTGGGTTTAAAGCTCAACCCCCAAAGAGCGAATGTTTTTCCTGCGATATCCCCATTGTAGTGATTAATTATTTTCCTGAAAATTACACTCTTTTGCTCATTATTTCTTGCCTCTACGGACTTCAGAATTACTGCATCAAAGTCCAGTTGCTCGGATGTCTTAATGAGGGCTTGTACATCTTTAGGAAAACAAGAGCCACCATACCCGGATCCTGCATAGATGAAGTGGTAACCAATCCTGGGATCTGAACCTATGCCCTTTCGCACCATTTCGATATCAGCACCGAGCATTTCTGACAAGTTAGAAATCTCATTCATGAAGCTGATTTTTGTTGCAAGCATGCAGTTGGCTGCATATTTCGTCAGCTCAGCGCTGCGAACGTCCATGACAATTATTTTTTCGTGATTACGGTTGAAAGGAGCATAGAGGTCACGAATGACTTCTTCTGTACTCGCCTGTTCCGTACCAATAACTATCCGATCCGGACGCATGCAGTCCGATACTGCAGAACCTTCCTTTAAAAACTCTGGATTCGATGCAACGTCAAACGAAAGATCAGTGCGGCCGCGTTGAGCCAGTACGCTCGCAACTCGATCCCTCACTTTATCGGCTGTTCCAACAGGAACGGTAGACTTGTTAATGATAATGCAATTGCTTTCAATATTATTTGCTATCGTTTCGGCAACAGCCAGCACATATTTTAGATCCGCTGATCCGTCCTCATCAGGCGGTGTGCCTACCGCAATGAATTGAACCTTTCCATGCTTCACTGCTGATGCCGCGTCCGTCGTGAACTTCAACCTTCCGGCGGTGTAGTTCTCTTTGACTAAAACTTCCAGTCCAGGCTCATAGATTGGAATAATCCCCTGCTCCAGATTTCTTACTTTTTGCTCATCTACGTCCACACAAATTACATCGTGGCCAATCTCGGCTAGCACCGCCCCTTGAACAAGGCCTACGTAGCCAATTCCGAATACAGTGACTTTCATAATGATTACCTTGGTACAAATGTTGGTTTTTGGCTCACGCCACCCACTTGGAAACCCAAGGAATCCTGGATTCCTTGCTAGCCTTCAAGTCCGGCGGCAAGAATGGCCGGCGAGGAAGGACGTGGCATTAAGCACGCTACCGCCCCAGGATTTTTCGTCATCTTCCTCAGGACGTGGTGCTTTCATGAACTATCGGTTTGATCATGCCTATTGGCTAGTGATCCAGCGCAGCAATAAACGACAAAAACTCAAGAACAACAGCAATACCGTAAAAATCTGAACGGATGACGCGACCTGTTCAATACCCTTTAGTTTTTGTCGGAGGCGTAGGCATAGTGGTAATAACCATAATCACTGTAGCCATACTTGTTGGAAGCCTTTCTCTCCACGCCATTGAAAATCGCACCTTTAATGGCGACGCCGTTCTGGGTGAACCGGCGCACCGTCAACTCGATTTCTTTCGCTGGGTTCAGGCCATAGCGCGTCACGATCAGATTGGTCCCGGACAGACGCCCGACGATCGCCGCATCTGTCACTGCCAATAGTGGCGGTGTATCGAGAATCACCAGATCGTAAAGCTCACTCACCTGCTCCAATAGCGCACTGAAATTGGCATGCATCAGTAACTCGGAAGGATTGGGCGGAATCTGGCCTCGACTGACAAAATCGAAATTGTCGATTGCGGTCTTGTGGATGGCGGTGGCCACATCACAGCGTCGGGCCAGAACATCGGAGAGCCCATTGTCTGAAGAAACACCTAACACTTTGTGCAAATAGCCTTTGCGCATGTCGACATCGATCAATAATACCCGCAGCCCGGTCTGTGCTATCACCACCGCGAGGTTGACCGAGACAAACGTTTTACCCACCTGAGGGCTGGGCCCGGAAATCATCAGGCGGTTGTTGTCGGCCTCATGCATGGCGAAGTGCAGACTGGTACGCAAACTGCGCAATGCCTCGATTGCCAGATCGGTAGGATGAGTGACGGCCAGCAATGAAGTCCCATTGGAGCGCCCTCGTCCGCGGGAGACTTTATCTTCTTCGGCTTTCTGCAGAATGCTGTAGGGAATCGACGCATAGACCGGCAACCCAAGTTGCTCGATGGCTTCCGGACTCTCCAGCCCGCGGTTCAGTGCCTTGCGTACCAGCACCAGGGCCACTGCCAGGAAGCCGCCAAGAAGAGTGGCGATCAATACAATCAGGATTTTTTTCGGCTTGACCGGTTTGAGGAAGTTGACGTCCGCGGTGTCGATCAGGCGTACGTTACCGACAGTGCCCGCGCGCATCACATCCAGTTCCTGAGACTTATTCAGCAGCTGGGTGTAAATGGCCGTACCGACTTCTACATCCCGGGTAAGGCTCAGCAATTCTTGTTGGGTAGAGGGAAGGCTCTCTACTTTGGACGCCAAACTTTTCTGCTTGCTGCTCAACTCACCGATCTGGGTCAACAATGCGCGATAGGCAGGATGTTGACGGGTGAACTTGCGGTCCATCTCGGCTTGCTGCAACTTCAACTCGGAAATATTGGTATCGAGCCCGACTATCTGATCAAGAATGGCTTTGGTTTCGAGCGTGATGTCCACGGACTTGCTGCGCGTCTGGTACTCATTCAACGCATTTCCGGCTTTTTCCAGATCCTTCTTGACCTCAGGAAGTTGCTCTTTGAGAAACGCCAGGCTCTGCGCAGCCTCTGCTGAAGTGCGCTCTACGTTTTGCCGTACATATATAGCGGCGATTTCATTGAGTATTTTAATCGCCTGGTCCGGATCTGTGCTTTCCAGCGCCAGACCGATCATGCCCGACTCTTTTCCGCGCTCAACTACATCCAGGGCCTCTTGATAGTCGAGGATACTGGTCAGGCGGGAGTTACGGATAATGCGGAAGCGGGTACCAGGATTGGCGTGCAGTTCCTCTATTTGAAACGTTACGCCATTTTTTTCGAAAAGCTCTCCGGCCCGGCTGGCCGCCAATAGGTTGTCATCTTCATCCACCAACGTGAAATGACCATTTTCACCCGTGGTCAGGGTCAATTTCTTGCCCAGTTGCGAATCGGGGAGATCCAGTTTGAAGATCTTCAGCGACTCCCCTCCCCAGGCGAAACTGTTCAACCCCAACAAGGGTTCGGCTATTTCACCGGGATTATTATTCTGGAATCGACGCGCCAGGAACTCACCGAAAACCGGGAAATACTTCGGCTGTATGACAATATCAAGTTTCAAGTTATCGACAGTTTTACCAATCACGGAGCGGGACTGGATCAACTCGATTTCGGTGGCCGAAGGAGACTCCTTGCCCAGCATGCTGCCGATATCCGAGAAGCCCAATAAGTCGTTCTTCTTCGCTTCGACCTGCAACAGCGCATTCGCCTGAAATACCGGTGTCGCCAGCACTGCGTACGCGGCCCCTGCGACCATGAAGGCGCCGGTAACCGCGGCAATCAGCCATTTATGGTCGATGAGTGTTCCAAACAGGCCGAGAAGATCAATCTCGTCATTGTCGTCGTCCCGCACGTTGACTACCGGTGCTTGCTGCATAAGTCGGATTCTTTGCCTTGATTACGATTCAAAAAGGAGTGGCCATCAGCGTGCCAGACGCTGTGCCCATGCGTGTACGGCTTCTTCGATCAACGCATAAGCGTGCACAAAAGCAGGTTTGCCTTGACGGTAGGGGTCGCTGATCTCTCGATCGTCCTGCCATTTGCCCAACAACAACACTTTGCCCCGCGCTTCAGGGGCAATGTTGAGCACGCCACTGACATGTCGCCGCTCCATCACCAGAATCAAGTCCGCCTCACTGACGGCTTGAGAAGTGAGCTGAACGGCCTGGTGCTCATGGGGCAGATGACCATGCTCTGTGAGCACGGCGTGTGCTGTCGGCTCGATGGGCTTGCCCGTCAGGGCGGCAAGGCCGGCTGAACTGACCTGAATATCGGAATGGACGAGTGCCCCACGCAGCAAATGCTCCGCGGTGGGACTGCGGCATATATTGCCAACACAGACAATCAAAACCCTTTTAAGCAAGATGACCTTCCCCGTCTTGTCAACATTGGCGGTGACCTAGCACTTGCCGAACATAAGAGCTTTAAATTACGAATGAGCCCGGGCATTTATAACGACCAGGAACTGCGACTGAAACTTTCAAACAATCAATGCGTATTTATTACCATGACGCTTGAACGGCCCTCAACTTTTTATCCAGACAAAAAATAACATCGCACTCTGCAGAGTACAAAAATAACAGTTAGTGAATTTATTCAGACAATTTCTAACGGTTGTCGTTTTCTGGCGACTGTTCAATCTAAATTATACTGAAATAGCGAATGACTAATGTATAGCCGTTCCGCTACTGCATTGCCAGGGTGTCGAACATTTGGTTAGTAGTTGGGTAAGGGACGCCTTGGGCAATAACTCTATTTACAGCGGGTTACGTCACGAGCATGCCGTGGAACAACCGGGCATGCTCGCCGGCCAATCGGCTGCTCGATGTCTCCCCTGCCCGCGCCTGGCGAGAAGCATGGCGTGCAGACCATTCGCAGCCCCTGGCGCGTTGCGAACATTGTTCTTGAGTGACCGGGCCGCTTCGAGCCCGCACTCCCCAGCGTGACCGGTTCGGCCAGCCTGGATCGAATCTTTCCTACTGCCATCAGCTATTCCATCAGTCTACTTTCAAGGACGCTTCCATGATTCGTAAATGCCTGTTCCCCGCCGCCGGTTATGGGACCCGCTTTTTACCCGCCACCAAGGCCATGCCGAAGGAGATGCTGCCGATCGTCAGTAAGCCGCTGATCCAGTATGCCGTCGAGGAAGCGCGTGACGCCGGCCTGCAACACATGGCCATCGTCACCGGTCGCGGCAAGCGCGCGCTGGAGGATCATTTCGATACCAGCTACGAGCTGGAGCACCAGATTCGTGGCACCGATAAGGAAAAGTTCCTGCACGGCACTCGCGAGCTGATCGATACCTGCAGCTTTTCCTACACTCGTCAGGTGGAAATGAAAGGCCTGGGGCACGCCATTCTCAGCGGCCGCTCGTTGATCGGTGATGAGCCATTCGCCGTGGTGCTGGCCGACGACCTGTGCCTGAACCTGGAGGGGGATGGAGTTCTGGCGCAAATGCTCAAGCTTTATGAGCAGTTCCGCTGTTCGATCGTGGCGATCCAGGAAGTACCCCGCGAGCAAACTCAGAAGTACGGCGTGATTGCCGGCGAGTTGATTCGCGAGGGGATTTACCGGGTCAACAGCATGGTCGAAAAGCCCCGTCCGGAAGACGCTCCGTCCAACCTGGCGATCATCGGTCGATACATTCTGACCCCCGACATCTTCGACCTGATCGCTGACACCGAACCTGGCAAGGGCGGTGAAATCCAGATCACCGATGCGCTGATGAAGCAGGCCCAGAACGGCTGCGTGCTGGCTTACAAGTTCGAGGGTCGACGCTTCGACTGTGGCGGTGCCGAAGGTTATATCGAAGCCACCAACTTCTGCTTCGAGCATCTGCATCAAAACGCCCTGTGATGTTGCTGTCCCCCGATATGGTCTTTATCACCTTATGGACGAAGCCTCTATGAATACGTTGAGCGGTTTCAAGGCAGATGACAGTCGCCACCCGTATAGCGCTGACCTTAAGCACAACCTCGCGTACCGCATCGTGCGCGCCTATGCGTCGGAACTGATTTTCCCCCGCGTGCGAAAACCACCGGTACTGCTGGTGGAACGCATCGGCGCGTTCCCCTCATCCGGGGAGATCCGCCGCCAAGTCAAGGATGGTCCGGCGCTGCTGGCGAGCATCAAGCAGCGTTATGCCCGCGATGCCCTTGACCTCAACGAAAGCAGCGGGCTGAACCTGGTCTTTGCCGACTGGCGCTTCAGCTTGCGCCTCTCGGGCGAGGGTTGCGTAGCTTGCCTGACCGTGGAAAGTCGGGGCGACAGCTCGCTCCTGCAGCGCAAAACCGCCGAGCTGCTGGGGCAGATCGATGCAGGGAGGGCATTTGAATGAACGCGATTGCCGAACACGCCACCAAAGCCTGGTACCTGGTCCAGTGCAAGCCCAAACAAGATGAGCGCGCCGAAGAACATTTGCAGCGCCAAGGCTATGCATGCTTTCGCAAGACCTACAGACGTGAGCGCATGTTGCGCGGGCAACGTCGAGTGATCAGCGAGTCGCTGTTTCCGGGCTACCTGTTTATTCAACTGAGCCTTCAGGACAGCTGGGGTCCACTGCGCTCGACCCGCGGCGTTTCGCGGGTCGTCGGGTTTGGCGGTCAGCCATTGCCGATCCGCGATGCGCTGATCGACGAACTCCAGGAACCAGACAGCCAGGCGATCGTGACCACGCTGTTGAAACACGGAGATGCGGTGCGCATCACTGAAGGTCCGTTCTGCGATCTCGAAGCGGTGTTCCTGGCCATGGACGGTGAAGAACGGGTACTGCTGATGATGAATTTGCTGCAGCGTGAACAGCAAATCAGCCTGCCACTGGCGCGGGTCAACAAGCTTTAGACGCTTTTAGCTGCTTACACAAAAACGCCGCTCAACAACAAGCGGCGTTTTTTATCAACACAGGAAAACCTACGCCCCTTCCGAGAGGTGATTCCAGTCCACCCAACCCAAAAACCACGTCGCCAGAATCAGTAAACCGAAGGCGATCCGGTACCAGGCAAACACCGCATAACTATGGTTGGCGATGAACTTGAGCAACCCGCGCACGGCAATCATCGCAAAGACGAAAGCGGCGACAAATCCCAGGGCAAACACCGGCAAATCTGCGGCCTGGAACAGGTCGCGATATTTATAGCCCGAGTACACCGCGGCCCCCACCATTGTCGGCATCGCCAGGAAGAACGAAAACTCGGTGGCCGTCTTGCGTGACAGGCCAAACAGCAACCCGCCGATAATCGTCGATCCCGAACGCGAAGTGCCGGGAATCATCGCCAGGCATTGTGCACATCCGACTTTCAAGGCATCGGTCCAGCGCATCTCGTCCACGTGATCGACCACTACCACGTGCTCGAGCTGTTCAGCCCACAACATGATGATCCCGCCGATCACCAGCGCCACAGCCACGGTGATCGGGTTGAACAGATATTGATGGATTTTGTCGGCGAACATCACCCCCAGCACCACCGCCGGCAAGAAACCGATCAGCAAATTCAGAGTAAAACGTTGCGCATTACGCTGGGTCGGCAAACCCGTGGTGATGTCCAGAATCTTGCGACGGAACTCCCAGACGACCGCCAGAATAGCGCCCAACTGAATAATGATATTGAACGCCATGGCTCGCTCACCGCCAAAGTCGAGCAGGTCCGCGGCAATAATCTGATGGCCTGTACTGGAGATCGGCAAAAACTCTGTGAGTCCTTCAACCAGCCCTAGAATCGATACTTGCGTGGTGGTCCAGAAGTCCATTAATCCCCCGTTAACCCCTTTCGGCTGAAAGGTCTGTTGTTGGTTCCGAGCAGCTGTCGGGTCAACGGAGAATTAAAACGCATTACCTGCCGGCTTGAGGCAAACGTTATAAAACGTCCATGACCAGGGCTATGACCACCTCGACGGCCCTACCCGCCTGCTACGCTTTGCGTTCATGACTGGAGGAATAACCATGCCGGACGATCCTCCCCCCGCCCTGCTCGACGCCGGATGGGCGCCTGAAGAAGAAATTGACCCGGAAGACTGACACTTGTGTATCGCGAATCCATGGCTGCCACTCATCGTCAGCTCGTTGACGTTTTGAGTTTGGACGCGCGCAATGTCTACCCCAAAAATGATCGCCCAAGAGAACATTCCACATGGCAAAGATCATAGTGCTCGCTGGTGACTTCCCGCAGTGCGACGGGGAATATCACTCGGGTACCATCACGCTCAAAACGGCCCTTAAGCCACGATTGGGGAAAAGCTTCCCGGTCTCGGAATTTAAAGATCTAACGATCCAGAACACGGACTCCAACAAGAATATAAAGAGCGCCATCGGCCTGGGCATTGCGGGCGCGATGTTGTTGGGGCCGGTCGGTGCCATCGCTGGCTATCTGCTCGCGGGCAACAACACGGAAGTGACCTTCATGGCCACCCTGAAGGACGGTGGCAAGCTCCTGGCGGCAACCGATAGCGAGACCTTCGAGGACATCTCGGCACGTGCCCACAAAAAAAACCGCCCCGGTCGCCGAGGCGTCCCTCGCGAATCATTTAACAACGACTCCATTCACTGATCCGCTGCCCCCGTGACCGCGAAGATGTTGCAGGGCACTCTATACAGAACATGCTCCGTCGTACTGCCCACCCACTTGCCCAACCCCTTGCGATGCGCATTGCCCATGACGATCACATCGGCCCGGTGATGCGCTGCAAAGTCAGCCAGCGCTTTGCCGGGCGGGCCCGCAACGAAGTGTTGTCGCTCGGTGGGCACGCCAAAGTGGTCGGCCAATGCGATGAATGACTGATGCAGAGACTTGCGCACGTCACTGTTGAAGCCTGGCATCGTCACTGCACCCGCGCCTGCGTCGGCTATATGCGTCAGCGACAGATCATAGGCATGCAGCAAATGCAGTTCTGCGTTGCATTGCATGGCCAGTCCGTTCGCTGCCTGGATGATGCGGTCGTTGATGCCGGTGATCTGCGTATCGGGTTGCGACGGATCGACCGCCGCCACGATCACCCGCGGCAGCGGACACCTGACTTCGCTGACCAGATGCACAGGCACCGGACATTCGCGCAACAGGTGCCAATCCAGAGGTGTAACGAAAACACGCTTGAGTGCAGACTCGTGCTGCACGTCCTTGATCACCAGATCCGGTTGCATTTCTGCCACGTGCCGAAGGATTTCTTGCAACGCGCTGCGGGTTACAAGCACTTCGGTGCTTACCGTGACCCCGCGCCCGCGTATCAGATCTGCTTCATCCTTCAGCCACTTTTCGTTCTCTTGCTGACAGGCCTCACGAAACCGCGCACCGGCGCTCATCAACCCCAAAAGGTGAGAGTCTTCGATAAACACCGTGATGTGCAGCGCTGCGCCAGTGGCTTCGGCGATGGCGACAGCTCGTTCCAACGCCGGGGTGTGACGCATGGCTGGGCCGGCTATCAGAAAGAGTCGTTGATATTGGCTCATGTAACACCTCCAAACGTTCCGGGATATCTAACTCCCCCCAACGCTCTCGCCTGTCAAACCACCGACGATTGGCTATCGCCTCAACTAACGGGATCGACACTATCAATATACGCCTTGATTGAATAAGCGAGTGATAGACGCGCCACGTCACACCGAATCCGATGTTCCGGATTCGGTGATGACCCAACACTACTTCTGCGCGTATTTCGTGCCGTGCGAATCGTTAAGCTGTGCCTGCATCAGCCCCCACTCACGTTGAATGATCGAGTAAGGAATAAAGATACTGATCCGCTCAGCGCCCTTTACCCCAGGGTGAAAACTCACATCGTGAAGTGTGGTGGAGAAGAATCCGACATTAATACCGACAATGCTGCCGTCATTGGCGATAACCGGCCCACCCGACATCCCCTTGATCATCGGGGCATCATGGATCGAATAGCGTTCGCCGCTGCCTTCATCACTGTTGATGAAAGGCGCCGGATACACCTTGCCTTGCCCGCTGACCGTCGTCATATACGGACTCGTTCCCACGGCAGTGATGTGCTCACCCACGCGCGGCGCGCGCCATGACGGATAATGGCCGTCGGCCTTGTGCTTGATGAAGACCAGGTCGCAACCGGTGCTGCAGCTGTATATCACGTTGCGGATAAGGGGTGTGTGGCGGGTGGTGACGGCGTAGTCTTCGTTCCATTGCACGGCCGAGGCCGTGTACAGATAGGGCAAGGGAAACCCTGAGAAGACTGAGAAATATGAATCGTTGGCAGGTCCCGACAAGTCGGGTTTTACCATACCGTTGCATCCTGCAATACCAGCTCCTATTAAAAAGTAGGCCATGATTTTAATCATGATGTTCACCGACTTATAAGGAGATTTTAGTTTTTGTTGTGTCAGGTTTTAGTGATCGGGTTGTTGTAGTTGTTCCTCGCTGCCTGTTCTGGTGGGTAATGTATGGCCTAGGTTGTAAGCGTGTGTATGAATTAATTGCGCTAAGAACAATCGCTTTTCGTTACATATAAAAAACTTCAAATATTTGGCGCCTGAAAAATGTCACACGCACCAAAATAAATATAAATGGAAGTTGCACTTAATAAGTGTAAAACGCGTGAAACAGTACTTTTAGAGCGATTTAGAGCACGTTGGAATGCCGCGGCAACCTAACAGAAATCAGTGCCGCGAAAATAACAAATGCGCTGGATATCCATAAACACGCTTCCAGCCCGAAGACCTGAAAAACCCAACCGGAGAGCACGGTGCCGATCAGCCGTCCCATGGCGTTGGACATGTAGTAGAAGCCCACATCCAGCGATACGCCGTCTTCCTTGGCGTAGGACACGATCAGGTAGCTGTGCAGCGAGGAATTCACCGCGAACAACGCACCAAAGATCATCAGACCGCCCAACAGCACCCACTGTGGCGACAACCCGGTGTTCAGCCCCAGCGCGATTGCCGCCGGCAGGCCTGCCAAGGCAACCGCCCAAAGAAACGCGGCGCGGCCATCCGGGACATGCCCTCGTTGCTTGCCGGTGATCCGCGGCGCGAGCGATTGCACGATGCCGTAGCCAATCACCCAGGCCGCCAGGAATCCACCGACCTTCCAGAAGTCCCAGCCAAAAACGCTGCTCAAGTACACCGGTAAAGCCACCACGAACCAGACATCGCGGGCACCGAACAGGAACATCCGTGCCGCCGACAAGATGTTGATGGCCCGGCTCTTGGAGAGGATGTCACGGAACCTGGGCTTGGCTTTCGCCTTGCCCAGGTCCTTTTTCAACAGGATCAGGCTGCTGAGCCAGATCAGCGAAAGAACGCCTGCCATGGCCAGCAGCGCCCCTCTGAAACCGATCAGGGCGAGCAATGCCCCGCCGAGAAAGAAACCGACGCCCTTGAGGGCATTCTTCGAGCCGGTGAGGATGGCTATCCATTGATAAAGCGTGCCCTGTTGCCCGTCGGGCACCAGAAGCTTGATCGAGCTTTTGGCGCTCATCTTGTTCAGGTCTTTGGCGATCCCCGACAGTGCCTGCGCCCCCATCACCCAAGGAATCGTCAGCCAGGCCACCGGCACCGTCAGCATCAACAGCGCCACCACCTGCATCCCCAGCCCGATGTTCATGGTCCGGTTCAACCCCAGTCGCGCGCCGAGATAACCGCCCAGCAGGTTGGTGATCACGCCAAAGAGTTCGTAGAACAGAAACAACGCCGCGATTTGCAACGGGCTGTAGCCCAACCCGTGAAAGTGCAGCACCACCAACATGCGCAAGGCACCGTCGGTGAGGGTAAAAGCCCAGTAATTGCCCGTAACAAGCAGGTATTGCCGCACTGACGGCGCGAGGGCTGACAAGGCTTTCATCAACGCTCCTTAAACGGCCAGACCGACCATCCTGGCCAATTCGACGGTGCGGTTCGCGTACCCCCATTCGTTGTCGTACCAGGCATAGATTTTGACCTGGGTGCCGTTGATGACCATGGTCGACAGCGCATCGATGATCGATGAGCGCGGATCGGTGCGGTAGTCGATGGACACCAGCGGACGCTCCTCGAAACCGAGAATACCTTTGAGTTCGTTCTCGGACGCGTCCTTGAGAAACCGATTCACTTCGTCAACCGTGGTGACGCGATCGACCTCGAACACACAATCAGTCAGCGAAGCATTGGCCAACGGTACACGCACCGCGTGGCCATTCAGACGCCCGCGCAGCTCCGGGAAAATTTCCGCGATGGCGGTGGCCGAACCGGTGCTGGTCGGGATCAGGCTCATGCCCGAAGCCCGCGCACGGCGCAGATCCTTGTGGGGTTGGTCGAGAATGCTTTGGGTGTTGGTCAAGTCGTGAATGGTGGTGATCGAGCCGTGGCGAATGCCTAGCGCTTCATGGATCACCTTGACCACTGGCGCGAGGCAATTGGTGGTGCACGACGCCGCGGTAACGATGCGATGTTCCGCCGGATTGAACAGTTGATGGTTGACGCCCATGACGATGTTCAGCGCGCCCTCTTCTTTCACCGGAGCACTGACCACCACGCGCTTGACGCCCTGGTCGAGGTACGCCTGAAGCACCGCGACAGTCTTCATCTTGCCGCTGGCTTCAATCACCAGATCGCAGCCCGACCAATCGGTATCGGCAATCGCCTTGTTGGCGGAAACCTTGATGCGCTTGCCGTCGATGACAATGCAGTTACCTTCGGCGCTGGCTTGATCATTCCAGCGACCATGCACCGAATCGAAGTTCAGCAGGTGCGCATGCGTCGCCGCGTCGCCTGCGGGGTCGTTGATCTGCACGAACTCAAACTCCGGCCAGTGCCAGGCGGCGCGCATGGCGAGACGACCGATGCGGCCAAAACCATTGATGCCCACTTTGATAGTCATGTTGGTGTGCTCTGTATCTGTTGTCAGGGATAGGCTTTTGAAATTATCGAACCGGACAGCAGGCGGCTGCCCGTTCAGGGCGCTCACCCATGTCTTCAAGACGTTTGGCATCCGCGCTCAGCCAATGCTGGTTGGTTTCAAGCACGACAGTCAGCATTTGAAGCACCCAGTCAGGAAGGCTCGGGTGCAACCGGTAGTAAACCCATTGGCCTTGTCGACGGTCCGACAGCAATCCGCTGGTGCGCAACTGCGCCAGGTGCCTGGAGACTTTCGGCTGGCTCTCATCCAACGCACAGGTCAGCTCGCAGACACACAACTCTCCCTCGCGGGCGATGAGCAGCATCATGCGGACCCGGTTGTCGTCAGCCAGGCATTTGAAAACAGTGGTCGGCGTCAGAGAGTCAGCCATTTCGGGTCTCGGCGTTTGGGTTTCATACAGCAACACGGGCTTCGCGACACAGGCAAGCCTCATTAATATGCGTTTTGCCGAATATATGTTTTTCCGTATATACGGTAAAGCAGCAAATCTTCGACCAACACAACCAGCGTCCTGACGTTCGTGCGGTCCCGGGAAGATCAGCGAAAGGATTTCGTATACCCTATCGCTATCTCACTCCAAACGATCGCCGCCGTGAACCTACCCAAACTCAACGCTCCCGACCTTGGCAATACGCCTTCGACCTCGGAAATCATCACCCGTCATCTGCGCGACGCGATCGTCGCCGGGCATTTCGCCGAAGATGAGCCGATTCGCCAGGACGACATTGCCCGCCAGTTCAACGTCAGCAAGATTCCAGTGCGCGAGGCCCTCAAGCGGCTGGAAGCCGAAGGGCTGGTGATGTTCCAGCGCAATCGCGGGGCGATGGTCACGCGGGTTTCCGATGCCGAGCTGGCGCAGATGTTCGAAGTGCGCATGTTGCTGGAAGACAAAATACTGCGCCTGGCCATCCCCAACATGACCGAAGAAACCTTCGCCCGTGCCGAGCGTATCTGTCAGGAATTCATCGGCGAGGACGACGTGGGCCGCTGGGCCGAGCTCAACTGGGAGCTGCATGCCTGCCTCTACGAACCGGCACAACGGCCGTTTCTGGTCAGCCTGATTCGATCGGTCAACGACAAGCTGGAGCGCTACCTGCGCATGCAGATGAGCCTGTCGGCCGGCAAGGAACGGGCCGATCACGAGCATCGCGAAATACTCGCGGCCTGCCGTGCCGGCGATGTGGAGCTGGCGGTGAAGCTGCTGGACGAACACATTGCCGGGGTCTGCAAGACCCTGTTCGAGCACCTGCCCCACGCCCACTGACGGCTCAGGATGCTGTGCCGATTTCGTCATCGGCACAGGATAAATCCATCAAGCCGGCACCCCGCCGCACAGGCCACTCTTGCGTTCACTCATCTGAACGGACGTGGCCCTTCCATGAAACGCATCACCGTGATCGACTCCCACACCGGCGGCGAACCGACCCGTCTGGTGACCGCCGGCTTTCCTGACCTGGGCACCGGCAGCATGGCTGAACGGCGCAAGCGGCTGGCCGACCATCATGATCAATGGCGCGCGGCCTGTGTGCTGGAACCACGAGGCAGCGACGTGCTGGTGGGTGCCCTGCTCTGCACACCGGTAGACCCGAGCGCCTGTGCCGGAGTGATTTTCTTCAACAACACCGGTTACCTGGGCATGTGCGGCCACGGCACCATCGGCCTGGTGGCGTCGTTGGCGCATCTGGGCAAGATCGGCCCCGGTGTGCACCGCATCGAGACGCCGGTGGGGACGGTGCAGGCGACCCTGCACGAAGACCATTCGGTGAGCGTGCGCAATGTGCCGGCCTACCGTTACCGCAAGGCGTTGGTGTTGCAGGTGCCGGGCATCGGCCAGGTGGTCGGCGATATTGCCTGGGGCGGCAACTGGTTTTTCCTGATCGCCGAGCATGGCCTGCGGGTGGCCGGCGACAACCTTGACGCGCTGACTGCTTATACCTACGCCGTGCAACAAGCGCTGGAAGCCCAGGGCATTCGTGGCGAAGACGGCGGGTTGATCGACCATATCGAACTGTTCGCCGATGACGATCACGCCGACAGTCGCAACTTTGTCCTATGCCCCGGCAAGGCCTATGACCGCTCACCGTGCGGCACCGGCACCAGTGCCAAACTGGCGTGCCTGGCCGCCGACGACAAGTTGCAACCGGGGCAGATCTGGCGTCAGGCCAGTGTCATCGGCAGCGAGTTCGAAGGCTCTTACGAATGGCAAGGCGAGCGCATCGTGCCGACCATTCGTGGCCGTGCCTTTATCAGCGCTGAAGCCAGTTTGATCATCGAACAAGATGACCCGTTCGCCTGGGGCATTCGCCCATGAGCGAGGGCCTGGTGGCCGATGTAATCGTGATCGGCGCCGGCATCATCGGCGCCGCCTGCGCCCAGGCACTGGCCCGTCGTGGCTTGCAGGTGTTGGTGCTGGACGCCGGCCTGCACGGTGCGACGGCGGCAGGCATGGGCCACCTGCTGGTGCTCGATGACAACCCGGCCGAACTGGCCCTGAGCCAATATTCCCTGCAACGCTGGCGTGAACTGGCGCCGGACCTGCCCGACGGCTGCGCTTACCGCAACAACGGCACACTGTGGCTGGCGGCCAACGCCGAGGAAATGGCGGTCGCCCACAGCAAATACCTGAACCTGAAAGCCCAGGGCGTGGCGTGTGAACTGGTCAGCGCCAGCGCCTTGCGTCAGCGTGAACCGGAACTGCGCGAGGATCTGGAAGGCGGCTTGCTCATCAATGGCGACGGCATTCTGTATGCGCCGGCGACGGCCCGCTGGATGCTCGACACACCGAACATCCGTCAGCACCGGGCGCGGGTCAGCGCGGTCGATGGCAATCGCGTTTACCTCGATGACGGCCATTGGTTGCGGGCCGAAGCCGTGGTGTTGGCCAACGGCATTCAGGCCAGCGAACTGTGCCCGGAGTTACCCATCGAGCCGAAAAAAGGTCACCTGCTGATTACCGACCGCTACCCCGGCACCGTCACCCACACCTTGGTGGAGTTGGGTTACGTCACCAGCGCGCACAACGCCACCGGCCCATCGACCGCCTGCAATATTCAGCCGCGCCCCACCGGGCAATTGTTCATCGGTGCCTCGCGGCAATTCGGCACCACCGACCCACAGGTCGAAGGCTGGATGCTGGCGAAAATGCTCAAGCGTGCCGCCGAGTACATGCCAGGCCTGGCCCGGCTCAACGGCATCCGCGCCTGGACCGGTTTTCGCGCCGCCAGCCCCGACGGCCTGCCGCTGGTGGGCCAGCACCCACAGCAGCAGGGCTTGTGGCTGGCGGTCGGGCACGAAGGATTGGGCGTCACCACGGCCCCCGGCACGGCCGACTTGCTGGTGGCGCAGCTGTTCAACGAAACCCCGCCACTGACCGCGCAACCGTATCTGCCCCAGCGTTTCCTCGGAGAACCTGTCTATGCCTGAATTATTGCTGGACGGCCGCGCCTTGAAGGTGGCCGAGGGCACCAGCGTCGCCGCAGCCTTGGCGCTGGGCAGCGACGGATGCACACGCACTTCGGTCAGTGGCCAACGCCGCGCACCGCTGTGCGGCATGGGTATTTGCCAGGAATGCCGGGTGACCATCGACGGCCGGCGACGCCTGGCCTGCCAGACTCTGTGCCGTGACGGCATGCAGGTGCAGACATGCCCATGAACGAATACGCCGATCTGCTGATCATCGGTGCTGGCCCCGCTGGCATGGCCGCTGCTCTTGCCGCTGCCCCCAGTGGCGCACGCATCGTCATGCTCGACGACAATCCGCTGCCGGGCGGGCAAATCTGGCGTGACGGCCCTCAAGCCAATGTGCCCGATCAGGCCCGTCGCCTGCGTGAGCGATTGCATGCGTGCAGCAACATTCGCCGTCACGCCGCCACCCGGGTGATCGCCAGTCCCGGTCCGAAACAGCTGCTGGTCGAAAATGACGATGACGGCTGGCTGATCAGTTATCACCGATTGATTCTGTGCACCGGCGCCCGCGAGTTGCTGCTGCCCTTCCCCGGCTGGACGTTGCCCGGCGTGACCGGCGCTGGTGGCTTGCAGGCGCTGATCAAGGCGGGCCTGCCGGTGCAGGGTGAGCGCGTGGTGATCGCCGGCAGCGGCCCGTTGTTACTGGCGACTGCCGCCACCGCGAAAAAACACGGCGCGCAGATCCAGCGCATCGCCGAGCAAGCCTCGCGCACCGCCGTCGCCGGTTTCGCCGCACAACTGCCCCGCTGGCCTGGCAAATGGCTGCAATCGTTCAGCCTGTTCGACCGCCATTACCGCACCGCGACGCATGTGCTGGCCGCCCTTGGCACTGACCGACTGGAAGGTGTGCGCCTGCAACAGCAGGGCAAAATCGTCGAACTGGCCTGTGATCGGCTGGCCTGTGGTTTCGGCTTGATCCCGAACATTCAATTGGGCCAGGCACTGGGTTACGCCATCGAGGGTCAGGCGTTGGCCGTGGATGCCTGGCAGGCCAGTCGCGTCGATCATTATGCGGCGGGAGAATGCACCGGGTTTGGTGGCAGTGAACTGGCGTTGGTCGAAGGTGCCATTGCTGGGCACGCGGCGGTCGGTGACCTTGAAGCGGCACGCCAGTTGTGGCCACGTCGAGCGCGCTGGCAGGGTTTTGCCAAGGCACTGAATCAGGCCTTCGCCCTCGACCCACAACTCAAATCCCTGGCCCGCCCCGACACCTTGGTCTGCCGCTGTGAAGACGTGCCCTACGGCGCATTGACCGGGCACACCGACTGGCGTGAAGCCAAACTGGCCAGTCGCTGTGGCATGGGCGCCTGTCAGGGCCGGGTGTGTGGTGGCGCGGTGCAGCACCTGTTTGGCTGGCAACCCTCGGCGCCCCGTCCGCCCTTCAGCCCGGCCCGAATCGAGACCTTGATGTGCCTGGACGACACCCCGCCAGCCTGAAACCCCCTCGGGGGTTTCAGCCGCGCTGTCGAGCCTCTATGATCCCGGGGTCGCCCTCAGACCCCAGCGCCATGTACCCCTCGCTCAGCACCTTCAAACCCTGCGACCTGCCCACGCTGTTGAACAGCCTGCAGCCGATTGCGCCGCTGCTCGACACCCTGGCGGACGTGGTGTTTTTCATCAAGGACCGCGAAGCCCGCTATGCCTTCGTCAACCAGACCCTGGCCCGGCGTTGCGGTTTCAAACATCGCGAGGATCTGCTGGGGCTCACCGCCGAGATGGTCTTCCCGGAACGCTTCGGCCCGCTGTACACCGAACAGGATCGGCGGGTGCTGTCCAGCGGTCGCGAGATGGCCGACCAACTGGAACTGCACCTGTATTACGGCAACCAGCCGATCTGGTGCCTGACCCACAAACTCGCCTTGAAGGATGAACAGGGTCACATCGTGGGCCTGGCCGGGATCTCCCGCGACCTGCAATCGCCGCAGTCCAATCACCCCGCGTTCCAGAAACTCGCCGCCGTGGACGCGCACATCCGCAGCCACTTCGCCCGCCCCATCAGCCTCGCCGAACTGACCGCCATCGCCGGTTACTCCGTGGCGCAACTGGAGCGTCACTGCAAGCGGGTGTTCCAGCTCACGCCACGGCAGATGATCAACAAGGCGCGCCTGGATGAAGGTTCTCGGCTGTTGCTGCACAGCGACCTGCCGATCACCGAGATCGCCCTGCGCTGCGGTTACACCGACCACAGTGCGWTCAGCCGGCAGTTTCGTGCGTTGACCGGTTTGTCGCCGAGTCAGTATCGGGACACACAGCGTTAGGCCAGCAGGAAAGATCAAAAGATCGCAGCCTTCGGCAGCTCCTACATAGGAATGGTGAACCCCTGTAGGAGCTGCCGAAGGCTGCGATCTTTTGATCTTAAACGGTGATGTTTAAACGACACTTCCAGACACTCACCCAGGCTACACATCCTTGCGCCTCTGCCTACGACTACGCCAGAATCCGCCGGCTTGTGCGCCTTGATGCCGGGCTCTATCGTTTCCGGGTCGCTGACGAATCAGCGATCGGATTTGACCGTCCGAATAAATCAAGGCGCGCCAGCGTCCAAGACCTTTTCAGGCATTGCCTGATATATCGTGTCGCGGTGGCTGTGCGTGGGACACCTTCGGTGTGCCGGATTCCTTGATGTCCGGTCGGTCAACCCGCGTACAGCTGCCACCTTGTTCGTTTGACCGCGAACGGCGGTAGCTCCACTCATCAAGGAGCTTCACATGTTCAAACCAACGCCAAATCCTCCGGAAACCGACGACGTTTCCCCCTACGAATCCCTCGATTCGAAAAAGCTCCACGCAGCCGCCGACCGCGCCCTCGATCATTACCTCAAACCGCCCACCCCCAAAGACACCCAGCGCAAACCCAGCACCATTTACCATGTGGGTGCGAAGGTCGATAACGAAACCCTGCTGGTCAACGCCTGCGAATCCCTGGCGTCAGCCAGCATGATGCTCAGTGAGTTCGCCGGGTTGATGGACATGCCGCATCGCAACATCATGTTGGGGATTCAATCGGTGGTCATGCTCGGGGAGCTGGCCGTCAACCGGGTGCTGGATAATTTCGATCCACAAGACTGACACTGGATCTGAAGTGATTGGGCATCTGTGGCGAGGGAGCTTGCTCCCGCTCGGCTGCGCAGCAGTCGCAAAACCGGCATATGCGGTGTGCCAGAAAAATGCGGTTGCTGGATTTGGGGTCGCTTCGCAACCCAGCGGGAGCAAGCTCCCTCGCCACATGGGTGTGTCAGAGCACGGGGTGATCGCAGGGCGCCGATGTTCCCTAAAGGGGCGCCCCGCACAACCATTGCTCCCATCTGTAACACCCACCATCGCGGCCCCCGCCCCTCACGGCGTCACTCTGACGCACCGCAACACCTCTACTCCAAGGCCTGCCAACAAATTCACGCCCCGGCCTGGAAACGGGCACGTTGATTGCTATATTTAATATCGTATACGAAATCCCCAATACGATATCCAACAGCACTTCACATCAACGAGGCCTCTATGAAAAACCCCGCATTTGCCGTAGCCCTCAGCGCTGTTCTCAGTACCTCCTTCATTGCCACCGCCCAGGCCGACAAGCTCGACGACATCATCGGTTCGGGCAAGCTGCGCTGCGCCGTGACCCTGGACTTCCCGCCCATGGGTTTCCGCGATGCCGGTAACAATCCGGCCGGTTTCGACGTGGACTATTGCCATGACCTGGCGAAAATCCTCGGGGTCGAGGCCGAAGTGGTCGAGACGCCGTTCCCGGACCGTATTCCGGCGCTGGTCTCCGGGCGGGCCGATGTGATCGTCGCCTCCACTTCCGACACCCTCGAACGGGCCAAGACCGTCGGCCTCACCGTGCCCTACTTCGCCTTCCAGATGGTGGTGCTGACCCGCGACGACACCGGCATCAACAGCTTCGATGACCTCAAGGGCAAACCCGTGGGTAACACCAGCGGCACCTATGAGGCCATCGCGCTAGAGAAAGACGTGAAGAACTGGGGCACCGGCACCTTCCGCGCCTATCAGTCGCAGAACGACACCCTACTGGCGGTTGCCCAAGGCCATATCGACGCCACCGTGGTCACCAACACCGTGGCCGCCGCCACCCTCAAATCGGGCAAATACAAAAACCTGAAAGTCGCCGGTAACGCGCCGTACGTGATCGACTACGTCTCCCTCGGCGCCAAGCGTAACGAGTATGGCCTGCTCAACTACCTCAACCTGTTCGTCAACCAACAGGTGCGCACCGGTCGTTACAAAGAGCTGTTCGTCAAATGGGTCGGCACTGAAATCCCGCCGACCAACCTGACCGTGCCACAGGTCTACTACTGAGGTGTCCGGCATGCCTAGGCCCACTTCTCTGACCGGTCGCAGCCTGGTCGCGGGCGCCGCCGAGGGCGCCCTGCTGTTCGCCGATATCGGCTTGAGTTTCTGGGGCGGGGTCGATCCGTTTAGCGGCGAGATCATTGACCGTCACCATCCGCTCAGCGGCGAATACCTGGCCGGCCGCGTGCTGGCCATCCCCAGCGGTCGCGGCTCGTGCACCGGCAGTAGCGTGTTGATGGAACTGATCAGCAACGGCCACGCACCGGCCGCATTGGTGCTGGCCGAACCCGATGAGATCCTGACCTTGGGCGTGCTCGTGGCGCAGACCATTTTCGAGCGTTCCCTGCCGGTGCTGTGCATCGGCCGGGAGGCCTTCGCCGCGTTGCGCGGCAAGACCTTCGCTCGGGTCGACGGCGCCTCGGTAACCGTGTTCGAACACCTGCCGGGCGATGCCTGGCAGGCACTCGACAGCCCATTGCAAACGCAAGACCCAAGCGCCCCGCTCGAACTCACCGAACACGACCGGGCGCTGCTCGACGGCCAACATGGCAAGGCTGCACAAGTGGCCATGCAGATTGTTCTGCGCATGGCCGAACTGCAAGGTGCCCGCCGCCTGGTGGATGTCACCCAGGCGCATATCGACGGCTGCATCTACACCGGACCTGCGAGCCTGCGCTTTGCCGAACAACTGGTGCAATGGGGCGCCAACGTGCGGGTGCCCACCACCCTCAATTCGATTTCCGTGGACCAGCGCCGCTGGCGCGAATTGGGCATCGACCCGGCGCTTGGCGAACCGGCCAGCGCCTTGGGCGATGCCTATATGGCGATGGGTGCGCAACTCAGTTTCACCTGTGCGCCCTACCTGCTCGACAGCGCACCCAAGGCGGGCGAGCAGATCGTCTGGGCCGAATCCAACGCGGTGGTCTACGCCAACAGCGTGCTGGGGGCACGCACCCTGAAGTACCCGGACTACCTGGATATCTGCATCGCCCTGACCGGCCGCGCCCCGTTGATCGGCTGCCACCTGGACGCACAACGCAAGGCCCGACTGCAGGTCGAGGTGCCCGCCCTGGGTGAACTGGACGATGCCTTCTACCCGCTGCTCGGTTACCACATCGGCGCGTTGGCGGGCAGCCGGATTCCACTGGTGCGCGGGTTGGAAAACCGCAAGCCGAGCCTGGACGACCTCAAGGCGTTCGGCGCGGCGTTTGCCACCACCTCCGCCGCCCCGTTATTCCATATCGCCGGGATCACCCCGGAAGCTATCGACCCGGCGCAGGTGCTGGAGGGAGATGTAACCCTACCCGTGGAAACAATCCGCCTGAAGGATCTATTGGTCAGTTGGCGCGAACTCAACAGTGCCCGCGACAGCCGGGTGGATGTGGTCTCGCTGGGTAACCCGCATTTCTCCCTCAGCGAGTTCGCTCACCTGGCGCGACTGTGCCTGGGTCGGCACAAACACCCCGACGTGGTCCTCGCCATTACTTGCGGCCGCGCCGTGCTGGAGCAGGCTCGCGAAGCCGGGCATATCGCCGTGATCGAAGCCTTCGGCGCGACCCTGGTCACCGATACTTGCTGGTGCATGCTCGGCGAACCGGTGATCCCGCCGGGCGCAACAACCTTGATGACCAACTCCGGCAAATACGCCCATTACGCACCCGGCCTGGTGGGCCGCAAGGTGCATTTCGCCAGCCTGGCTGAATGTGTCGATACCGCTTGCAGTGCCACGGCCAGCGGTCGTCTGCCGGCCTGGCTGCAAACCGCCGCCCCTCTGGAGACTCTCGCGCATGTTTGATTACACCTTCCAATGGCGCGCCACCCTGCGCGCCCTGCCGGATATGCTCGCCGGCGCCTGGGTCACCTTCGAGACCGCCGCGCTGTCGATGATTTTCGGCGTGCTGATCGCCCTGGCCCTGACGGTGATGCGCGAAAGCAAAACCCCGCTGCTGCGCGGTATCGGCAACGGCTGGGTATCGATCGCGCGCAACACCCCGTCGCTGTTCCAGATCTACGTCCTCTACTTCGGCCTCGGCTCGCTGGGCTTGCACGTCAGCTCATGGTTCGCCCTGCTCGCCGGGATCACCTTCAACAATGCCGGGTATCTGGCGGAGAACTTTCGCGGCGGCCTCAAGGCCGTACCCGACACCCAAGTGCGCGCCGCGCGTTCGCTGGGCATGAGTGCCTTCCAGGCCTACCGCATGATCATCGTCCCGCAGCTGTTGCGGATCGTCTTCTACCCGCTGACCAATCAGATGGTCTGGGCGGTGCTGATGACGTCGCTGGGGGTGATCGTCGGGCTGAACAATGACCTGACCGGGGTGACCCAGGACTACAACGTCAAAACGTTCCGCACCTTCGAATACTTCGCTATCGCCGCCGCGCTGTATTACCTGATTGCCAAGGCGATCGTCGCGTCAGCCCGGCTGATGGCCTGGCGGTTGTTCCGTTACTGAGGGCTTGACCATGTTTTCCACCAGTTTTTCCTGGAATGACCTGCTGTTCCTGCTCGACGGCGCCTGGGTCACCCTGCAACTGACGTTCTGGTCGATCATCCTCGGCTCCTTCGCCGGGCTGTTGTTTGGCCTGCTGCGAGCGCTGTTGCCACGCGCCAGCCTGCCCCTGGCCTGGGTRCTGGACGTGTTTCGCAGCGTGCCGCTGTTGATCCAGTTCGTGCTGTTCAACTCGCTCAAAAGCATCGTCGGCTTGAAMATCAGTGCCTTCAGCGTCGGCTGCATTGTGCTGGGGGTCTACACCGCCGCGTACTTCACCGAGATCGTGCGCAGCGGCGTGCTGTCGGTGCCGTTCACCTTGCGGCGGGCCAGTCGTTCGCT
Source organism: Pseudomonas sp. 05N433 (assembly GCF_056396925.1). Taxonomy (NCBI): domain Bacteria; kingdom Pseudomonadati; phylum Pseudomonadota; class Gammaproteobacteria; order Pseudomonadales; family Pseudomonadaceae; genus Pseudomonas; species Pseudomonas sp. 05N433. The sequence continues at coordinate 23,530 of NZ_JBFTML010000022.1, forward strand.
GGGCCTGAGCTTTTTGCAGGACCTGCGCTGGATCGTCCTGCCAATGGCCACCCGCGTGGCCTTCCCCGGCTGGCTGAACCTGGTGCTCGGTGTGATGAAAGACACCGCGCTGGTGATGTGGATCGGCATCGTCGAACTGCTGCGCGCCTCGCAAACCATCGTCACCCGCATTCAGGAACCGTTGCTGGTGCTGTGCGTCGCGGGCCTTATCTATTACGTCATGAGCCTGGTGGTTGCACGCCTGGGCGCTCGTCTGGAAAGAAGGTGGCAAGAAAATGATTGAGATCGACAACGTACATAAATCCTTCGGCGATCTGGCCGTGGTCAAGGGTGTCAGCCTGACGGTGGACAAGGGCGAAGTGGTGTCGATCATCGGCGGCTCGGGCTCCGGCAAATCGACCCTGCTGATGTGCATCAACGGCCTGGAGCCGATCCAGAAAGGCAACATCCGCGTCGATGGCGTCGAGGTTCATCACAGCGCCACCGACCTCAACCGCCTGCGGCAGAAAATCGGCATCGTGTTCCAGCAATGGAATGCCTTCCCGCACCTGACCGTGCTGGAAAACGTGATGCTGGCACCGCGCAAGGTTTTGGGCAAAAGCAAGTGCGACGCCGAGGCGCTGGCGGTGCAGCAACTGACCCACGTGGGCCTTGGCGACAAGCTCAAGACCCTCCCCGGCAAGTTGTCCGGAGGCCAGCAGCAACGCATGGCCATCGCCCGCGCCCTGGCCATGTCACCGGACTACATGCTGTTCGACGAAGCCACCTCGGCCCTCGACCCGCAACTGGTCGGCGAGGTGCTGGACACCATGCGCATGCTCGCCGAAGACGGCATGACCATGGTGCTGGTGACCCACGAAATCCGCTTTGCCCGCGATGTGTCCGACCGTGTGGCGTTCTTTCGCAATGGCCTGGTGCACGAGATCGGCTCGCCGGATCAGGTGATTGGCAATCCGATACATGCGGAAACGGCGGCGTTTCTCAAATCAGTGAAGTAACGACCGGCGATAAAAGGAGTCAGCCATGCGTTCATCGAAAGTCATTCATGTGGTCAGTTGCCACGCCGAAGGCGAAGTCGGCGATGTGATCGTCGGCGGTGTCGCCCCACCGCCCGGCGCCACCGTGTGGGAGCAATCGCGCTGGATCGCCAAGGATGAAACCCTGCGCAATTTCGTCCTCAACGAACCCCGTGGTGGCGTGTTCCGCCACGTCAACCTGCTGGTGCCGGCCAAGGACCCTCGGGCGCAAATGGCCTGGATCATCATGGAACCGGCCGACACACCACCGATGTCCGGCTCCAACTCGCTGTGCGTCGCCACGGTGCTGCTCGACAGCGGCATCCTGCCGATGACCGAACCGCAAACCCGGCTGGTGCTCGAAGCGCCCGGCGGCTTGATCGAGGCCGTGGCCGATTGCCGCGACGGCAAGGTCGAACGGGTGGAAATCAAGAACGTGCCCTCCTTCGCTGATCGCCTCGACGCCTGGATCGAAGTCGAAGGCCTCGGCTCGTTACAGGTCGACACCGCGTACGGTGGCGACAGTTTTGTCATCGCCGACGCCAAACGCCTGGGCTTTTCCATCCGCCCTGACGAGGCGGCCGAGCTGGTCGAGGTCGGGTTGAAAATCACCCGCGCGGCCAATGAACAACTAGGCTTCGTCCATCCGCTGAACCCCGAGTGGTCGCATATTTCCTTCTGCCAGATTGCCGCGCCCATCGTGGTTGAAAATGGCATCGCCACCGGGGCCAACGCCGTGGTGATTCAACCCGGCAAGATCGACCGCTCGCCCACCGGTACTGGTTGTTCGGCGCGTATGGCAGTGTTGCAGGCCAAGGGATTGATGCAGGTTGGCGAGCGCTTTATCGGCCGTTCGATCCTCGGTTCCGAATTCCATTGCCGCATCGATTCGATGACCGAAGTGGCCGGCCGCCCGGCGATCTACCCGTGCATTTCCGGCCGGGCCTGGATCACCGGCACCCACCAATTGCTGCTCGACCCCAGCGATCCCTGGCCACAGGGCTATCGCCTGTCAGACACCTGGCCCGGCGCCTGAAACTCCCCCAGACCAACGGCTATAAAAAACCCTGATTGATTGAAAAAACCACTGGCCGAGTATCGGCATTTAAAATATCGTATACGAAATACAAAAACGAACCGGAGGCAACAATGAGCAAGCGCATTAACTGGAGTGGCGTCTTCCCCGCGGTGACCACTCAATTCAACGATGACTTCTCCATCAACCTGGAAAAAACCCACCAGGTGATTTCCAACGTGATCCGTGACGGCGTATCGGGCCTGGTGGTGTGTGGTTCGGTGGGGGAAAACACCTCATTGACCGCCGAAGAAAAAATCGCCGTGACCGAAGTTGCGGTCGACGCTTCCCGCGGCCGCGTGCCGGTGATTTGCGGTGTGGCCGAGTTCACCAGTGTGCAAGCGGCCAAGGTGGCCAACGCGGTGCGCAGGGTCGGTGTCGACGGCGTGATGCTGATGCCGGCGCTGGTCTACGGTTCCAAGCCGTTCGAGACCGCCGAGCATTACCGCTACGTGGCGAAGAACGCCGACGTACCGTTGATGGTTTACAACAACCCGCCGATCTACAAAAACGACGTCACCCCGGACATCCTGATTTCCCTGGCCGACTGCGACAACGTGGTGTGCTTCAAGGATTCCTCCGGCGATACCCGCCGTTTCATCGACGTGCGCAATGAAGTCGGCGACCGTTTCGTGCTGTTCGCAGGTCTCGATGACGTGGTGCTGGAAAGCATCGCGGTGGGTGCCGAAGGCTGGGTCTCGGGCATGTCCAACGTGTTCCCGAAAGAAGGCGAGACCATCTTCCGCCTGGCCAAGGCCGGTCGCTTCGCCGAAGCCATGCCGATCTACGAATGGCTGATGCCGATCCTGCACCTCGATGCCCGTGCCGACCTGGTGCAGTGCATCAAACTCTGCGAAGCCATCGCCGGTCGCGGCAGCGCCCTGACCCGTCCGCCACGCCTGGCACTGCCGCAAGCGGATCGGGAGTTCGTCGAACAGATCATGGCCAAGGCCATGGCCAACCGTCCGGAGCTGCCGGACGTCGGTCTCTGAGTGATTGCCGGGCGGACCCTTGCGGGTCCGGCCCGGCTACCTGTTTTCGCGCCTCTACAGGAAACGTCAGCATGTCCAATCCTCACAGCACCTCCAGCGCAACCACACCCTCGGGACTCAAACGCGTGGTGGCCGCCGCCATGGCCGGCACTGTCGCCGAGTGGTATGAATTCTTTCTCTACGGCACCGCTTCGGCATTGGTCTTCGGCCAGCTGTTCTTCCGCCAGACCGACAGTCCGATCGACGGCATCATCGCCGCCTTCGCCCTGTACGCCGTCGGCTTCCTCGCCCGTCCGTTGGGCGGTCTGGTGTTCGGTCACTACGGTGACAAATTCGGCCGCAAGCGCCTGCTGCAACTGAGCCTGGTGGTGGTTGGCATCACCACGTTCCTGATGGGTTGCCTGCCCGGCTTCGACAGCATCGGCTATGCCGCGCCGGTGTTATTGGTGCTGCTACGGCTGATCCAGGGCTTTGCCTTCGGTGGCGAATGGGGTGGCGCGATTCTGCTGGTGTCCGAACACTGCCCGGACAATCGCCGGGGCTTCTGGGCCAGTTGGCCGCAAGCCGGGGTGCCGGCCGGTAACCTGGTGGCGACCGTCGCCCTGCTGCTGTTGTCGTCAAACCTGTCGGAGCAACAATTCCTCGCCTGGGGCTGGCGCGTGGCGTTCTGGTTCTCGGCGGTGGTGGTGCTGATCGGCTACTGGATTCGCACCAGCGTCGATGACGCGCCGATTTTCAAGGAGGCCCAGGCCCGGCAAGCGCAGACCAAACAGCAACAACTGGGCGTGGTGGAAGTGTTGCGCCATCACTGGCGCGCGGTGCTGGTGGGGATCGGCGCGCGGTTTGCCGAGAACATCCTCTATTACACCGTGGTCACCTTTTCGATCACCTACCTGAAACTGGTGGTGCACAAGGACACCTCAGAGATTCTGTTGCTGATGTTCGGCGCACACCTGCTGCACTTTTTCCTGATCCCGTTGATGGGCTATCTGTCGGATATCGTCGGGCGCAAACCGGTGTACCTGATCGGCGCGGTGCTCACTGCGTTCTGGGGCTTCATCGGCTTCCCGATGATGGACACCGGCAACAATTGGCTGATCATCGGCGCCATCACCCTGGGCCTGGCCATCGAGTCGATGACCTATGCGCCCTACTCGGCGCTGATGGCCGAAATGTTCCCGACCCACGTGCGCTACACCGCCCTTTCGCTGTGCTACCAGGTGGCGCCGATCTTCGCCGGATCCCTCGCGCCGCTGATCGCCATCACCCTGCTCAACAAGTACCACAGCTCGACACCGATCGCCTGGTACCTGGTGGGCGCCGCGCTGATCTCCATCGTGGCCGTCGGCCTGACCCGGGAAACCCGTGGCAAGTCATTGCACCAGGTGGATGCCGAATCCGCTGCGCGTATTGCTGCGCTGGATAACGCCGTGCCGGCCGCTGCGCGCCGGGGTGATTCGCTGGCCTGAACCTGACACACCCCACACCCTGTGGCGAGGGAGCTTGCTCCCGCTCGAGTGCGCAGCACTCGCAAAATAGGCAATGGTTGCCACTATTTTGGGGCCGCTACGCAGCCCAACGCGAGCAAGCTCGCTCGCCACAAAACAGCGCACGACTCCATACCCTTGATTGACCTACAAGGGGCCTGCCCCACCTTTTTCGACAGGAGTTTTCCATGCCCGAGATCATCCGCCACAACTACATCGGCGGTGCCCGCAGCGCCGCTGGCAACATCGCGATGCAGAGCCATGACGCCAGCACCGGCGCAGTACTGCCCTATTCGTTCATGCAAGCCACCGCCGAGGAAGTGTACGCCGCAGCCCAAGCCGCCGCTGCCGCTTACCCCGCCTTTCGTAACTTGCCGGCGACGCGCCGTGCAGAATTTCTCGAGGCCATCGCCGCGCAACTGGATGCCCTGGATGACGAATTCGTCGCCCTGGTCACCCGCGAAACTGCCCTGCCGACCGCACGCATCCAGGGTGAACGCAGCCGTACCAGCGGCCAGATGCGCCTGTTCGCCCAGGTGCTGCGCCGGGGCGATTTCTATGGGGCGCGTATCGACCGCGCGTTGCCCGAACGTCAGCCTCTGCCACGGGTCGATCTGCGCCAATACCGGATCGGCGTCGGCCCGGTGGCCGTGTTCGGTGCCAGTAACTTCCCGCTGGCCTTTTCTACCGCTGGCGGTGATACCGCGGCGGCTCTGGCCGCCGGTTGCCCGGTGGTGTTCAAGGCCCACAGCGGACACATGGCGACCGCTGAACGCGTGGCCGACGCAATCATCCGCGCCGCCGAGCAAACCGACATGCCTGAAGGCGTGTTCAACATGATCTACGGCGCGGGCGTCGGTGAAACGCTGGTCAAGCATCCGGCGATCCAGGCCGTCGGTTTCACCGGCTCGCTCAAAGGCGGTCGCGCCCTCTGCGACATGGCCGCCGCACGGCCACAACCGATCCCCGTATTCGCCGAAATGAGCAGCATCAACCCGGTGCTGCTATTGCCTGAAGCCCTGCGCGCACGGGGTGAAAAAATCGCCGGTGAACTGGTGGCGTCGGTGGTCCAGGGTTGCGGTCAGTTCTGTACCAATCCGGGGTTGGTGATCGGTATCCGCTCACCGCAGTTCAGCGCGTTCACCGCTCGGCTCAGTGCCTTGATGGCCGAACAGCCGGCGCAAACCATGCTCAACGCCGGCACCCTCGCCAGCTACGAAAAAGGTGTGCAGGCGTTAGTCGACCATCCAGGGATAAGCCATCTGGCAGGCCAGGACCAGCACGGTAATCAAGCCCGGCCGCAACTGTTCAAGGCCGACGTCAGCCTGCTGCTCAAGGGTGATCCGCTGTTGCAGGAAGAAGTGTTCGGCCCGACCACCCTCGTCGTCGAAGTGGCCGATAAAGCCGAGTTACAACAAGCGCTGAACAGTTTGCACGGTCAACTCACCGCCACTTTGATTGGCGAAGAGCAGGACCTGAAGGAACACGCCGATCTGCTGGTGCTGCTGGAACAAAAGGTCGGCCGGGTACTGTTCAATGGCTACCCCACCGGCGTTGAAGTGTGCGATGCGATGGTGCATGGCGGTCCTTACCCGGCGACCTCCGACGCCCGTGGCACGTCGGTCGGCAGCCTGGCCATCGAGCGTTTCCTGCGCCCGGTGTGCTACCAGAACTGCCCGGATGCCTTGCTGCCCGACGCCCTGAAAAACGCCAACCCGCTGGGCATTGCCCGCCTGGTCGATGGCGCCAGCCACCGCGAACCGGTCTGACAACACGACCTCCTGTGGGGTGAGCCTGCTCGCTCCCACAGGAGATCTGATTATCAAGGCAGCAGTGCTTTCAGATCGTTGTACAGCGCCTCGGGAATCTGCACGCCTTCCACCACACTGCGTGCCCGCGCCGCATAACGCCGTTGCGACGGCAAGCGCGCCCCCTGCCCTTCAATCCCCTGAAACAACACCTCGGCCCGGGCCAAGTGCTCTTCAGTAGCCGCTCCCAGAAAACGTCGCGGATCCAGCGCGATGATCAACTCGCCATGGTACGGCGATGACTTGCTGCCCGCGTCGTAAGCCAGTGACTCGGCGCTGGTCAGGTCACCGATCAAAGGCCCGGCAATCAACTCCACCATCGCCGCCAGCGCCGAGCCCTTGTGCCCACCGAACGTCAGCATCGCGCCGCTATCGAGCACCACGTTGGCATCGGTGCTCGGCCGCCCCTCAGCGTCCACGCCCCAGCCCTCGGGAATCGCCTTGCCGGCACGCCGATGCAACTCGATATCGCCACGGGCAATCGCACTGGTGGCGAAGTCGAACACAAACGGATCCTGCCCCACGCGTGGCCAGCCAAAGGCAATGGGATTGGTGCCGAACACCGGCACCCGTCCCCCGGCCGGCGCCACCCAGGCATGGCTCGGATTACACGCCAGCGCCACCAGCCCGGCGGCGGTCAACTGCTCGATCTCCACCCACAGCGCCGAGAAATGCACACAACGATTGATCGCCAGCGCCGCAATCCCGTTGGCCCGGGTTTTCTCTTCCAGTAACGGCAGCCCCGCCTGGAACGCCAACTGCGAAAAACCACCCCCGGCATCCACCCGCACAATCGACGGTGCCTGGTCGATCACCCGTGGCTCGGCGTCGGCCGACACCTTGCCGGCCCGCAGGGAATTCACGCAGCCCAGAATCCGGTACAAACCGTGGGACGCACAGCCATCGCGCTCGCCAGCGATCACCGTCGCCGCCACCGCTTGCGCATGGGCCAGGTTAAAACCGTTGTGCAACAGGATCGATTCGGCCAATTCACGGGCTTCGATCAGGGTCAGTCGAATCATGGTCATCTCCTTGGATAGACCGGTCAGACTGGTCCAGTCCAAGGCTCACGGCTTGATCGCTTTAGGTCGGGTTGATGACGAATTCGGCACATCGCTGAAACAGTCGGACGGCGTATTGCCCGGCCACTCGTCGGGCGACGCAACCCGACTGATTGACAGCGATGGGTGCCTGCGCAATTATTATTACATCGCATGCGATATAAACGTATGCGACACACAAATCACATCATTCGAAACGTTGAGGATCCACCCCATGAGCAAGATCGAAAAAGTCCTGATGACCGGCAAGACTCACACCACCGCCAGCGCCGCTGGCAACACGTCGCGTGGTCATAACGGCAGCCTCGACATTACGCTGTCGTCGCCTGGAAGCGCGAAACCGGCGCACGTGTTCACCGCCATTCAGCCACACCCGACCGCCGAGCAACTGTTCGCCGGTGCATGGTCGGCCTGTTACACCGCCGCTGTCGGGCTGGTGGCCAATGACATGAACGTGGTGCTGCCGTCTGATTTGTCGGTCGACATCGAAGTCGATCTGGGCCAGACCGGTGCGGCCTACTTCCTTCAGGCTCGATTGACGCTCCGCGTGCCGGGTCTGACGCACGACGTTGCGACGACACTGGCGCACACCGCCGATCAGATTTGCCCGTACTCGAAGGCGACGCGCGGCAATATCGACGTGGCCCTGAACGTCCTCACGGTTTAACGCACCGCGATTGGCATTTTTTTCTGCAAATACATCGCATGCGCTTTAAGCGCATGCGAATAACAAGGCCAAAACCATTCCGATAAAATCGTACACGAGGTATATTTTGCCTTTGCGAGCCTTCTACTTTGGCCAACGAGGAAGCACATGAAACGCACTGACAAGACCGTCCCCGCTGATCTGAAGCTCTCCGACTTCCTGTGTTTTGCGGTCTATTCCACGAACCTGGCCTTCGGCAAGGCCTACAAGCCGATACTCGAGCACTTGGGGCTCACCTATACGCAATACATCACCATCGTTGCGCTATGGGAGGAAGACCACCAAACCGTGGGCAGCCTGGGCGAGAAGTTGTTTCTCGAATCGAACACGCTCACACCGATCCTGAAAAAACTGGAAGCGATGGGCTATCTGCAGAGGCAACGTGATCCCGAGGACGAACGGCAGGTGCGGATCAGCCTGACGAAAAGCGGTCGACAGCTACGCGAAGACCGCCCCGAGAAGGGCCTTTCCCACGCAACGGGTCTGGAACCGGAAGAGTTCGCACAGTTGCAGAACGCGATCGTGAAACTGCGCAACAACCTCATCAAATCGACGAAAGCCGAGGGATGAGCAAAACAAATACCTTGATACCGGAATGAAAAAACGGGCGCCCTGATCGGCGCCCGTTTTTTATTCAAAGGCTCGCTGGCAGGGCTGCGGTTACTGCCCATGAGTACTCCGCTTGTCGCCCCGTTTTGATATGTTTATTTTCATACAGTTGATTTGTGAAATATTTTATGTCATTTATAGCCTCGCAAATCATCAGGACAATCCACCTCGCCAGACCGGACGGCAGCCCCGTATCACCAACGCCCCATCCAAGGAGTCAACAATATGAACAAGACAGAACTTCTAGGTGCTCTGGCACTGTGCGCCGCAAGCTTGCTGGCACACGCCGACGAGGACAGCCTGCGTATCGGCATCGAAGCCGCCTACCCGCCCTTCTCCTTCAAGACGCCGGAGGGCAATGTCAGTGGTTTCGATTACGACATCGGCAACGCGCTGTGTGCAGAGATGAAGGTCAAATGCGAGTGGGTCATCCAGGAATTCGACGGCATGATCCCGTCGCTCAAAGTGCGCAAGATCGACGCCGTGCTGTCGTCGATGTCGATCACTGAAGACCGCATGAAGTCGGTCGACTTCAGCAAAAAGTACTACCACACGCCGGGCAAGTTCGCGATGAAGAGCGGCAGCGTGGTCAACGACCCGCTGGTCGATCTCAAAGGCAAGAAAGTCGGCGTACAACGCGCCTCGACCTACGACCGTTTCGCCACTGAGCAACTGGCGCAAGCCGGCGTCGAGGTGGTCCGCTACGGCTCACAAAATGAAGCCTTCCTCGATCTGGCATCAGGTCGCCTGGACGCCACCCTCGCCGACATCGTCAACACCGATGAGAGCTTCATCAAAACCCCCATAGGTAAAGGTTTCGCTCTGGTGGGGCCGGACATCAACGACCCGAAATACTTCGGCAGAGGCGCCGGGATCGCGGTGCGTAAAGGCGACAGTGCGAACGTTGCACGCCTGAGCGCAGCGATTGACGCCATCCGCGCCAATGGCAAGTACCAGCAAGTGATGGCCAAGTACTTCGCCTTCGATATCTACGGCGAATAAGCCGTTACCCGAAACCCTGGCGCCGGCGTTTGCGGGTGCCACTTCTGGCTTGTCTCGCGCGCCTCCCGGCGCTCGCTTGAGGAACTTCATCATGCTTCACGGCTACGGATCGAGCATTCTCGATGGCGCCTGGCTGACCATTCATCTGGCCCTGACTTCCATGACCATGGCGATTGCCCTGGGTCTGATCGGCGCCGCCTTTCGTCTGTCACCGTTCAAATGGCTGGCGGTGCTGGGCGAAGGCTATACCACCCTGATTCGCGGTATTCCCGACCTGGTGCTGATCCTGCTGATTTTCTACGGCGGCCAGGACCTGGTGAACCGCATTGCCCTCGCGCTCGGTTACACCCGCTACATCGACATCAACCCCTTTATCGCCGGCGTCTGCACCATGGGCTTCATTTTCGGTGCCTATCTCTCGGAAACCTTTCGCGGCGCCTTTATGGCGATCCCTAAAGGTCAGGCAGAAGCCGGTGTGGCTTATGGCATGAGCGGCGCTCAGGTGTTCTGGCGGATTCTGGTGCCGCAGATGATTCGTTTCGCCATTCCGGGGTTCACCAACAACTGGTTGGTGCTGACCAAATCCACCGCGCTGATCTCGGTGATCGGGTTGCAGGACATGATGTTCAAAGCCAAAAACGCAGCGGACGCCACCCATGAGCCGTTCACGTTTTTCCTCGCGGTGGCCGCGCTCTACTTGCTGCTGACCAGTGTGTCATTGCTGGTGCTGCGCTATCTGGAAAAACACTACTCGGTCGGCGTCAAAGCCGCCGAACTGTGACGGGGAGCACAGCCATGATTCTCGACTACAACCTGATCTGGGAAAACCTGCCGCTGTACCTCAATGGCGCCTTGTTGACCCTCAAAGTTCTACTGATTTCCCTGGCCGTTGGCCTGGTGCTGGCGATTCCTTTAGCGCTGATGCGCGTCTCCCGATCGCCGTTGATCAGCTTCCCGGCCTGGCTCTACACCTATATGATTCGCGGCACCCCGATGCTGGTGCAATTGTTCCTGATCTATTACGGCTTGGCGCAGTTCGAAGCGGTACGCCAAAGCGTGCTCTGGCCTTACCTGTCCAGCGCAACCTTTTGTGCCTGCCTGGCCTTCGCGATCAATACCAGTGCCTATAGCGCGGAACTGCTGGCCGGCAGTTTGAAGGCTACGGCCCACGGCGAGATCGAAGCCGCCAAGGCCATGGGCATGTCGCGCTTTACCTTGTACCGCCGCGTGCTCCTGCCGTCGGCCTTGCGCCGGGCACTGCCGCAATACAGCAACGAAGTGCTGATGATGCTGCAGACCACCAGCCTGGCGTCGATCGTCACCCTGGTCGACATCACCGGAGCCGCTCGTACGGTCAGTTCGCGGTTCTATCTGCCATTCGAGGCGTTCATCACCGCCGGCCTTATCTACCTGGCCCTGACCTTCATCCTGGTTCGTCTGTTCAAGCTGGCCGAGCGCCGCTGGCTGGCGTATCTGGCACCGCGCAAGCACTAAGGAGCTGTTATGGAGCACATTGAATACCTGTTGCCGTGGGGGGCCTCGGGCACAGAACGACGGCTGTCGCTGTTTCGTTTTGGCAGCGGGCCACGCAAGGCCTACATCCAGGCCTCCCTGCATGCCGACGAGTTGCCAGGGATGCGCGTGGCGGTTGAACTTAAGCAGCGTCTGCGCGTGCTGGAAGAACAAGGTCGCCTGAATGGGGTCGTCGAGTTGGTGCCGATGGCCAACCCGATTGGCATCGCCCAGATGTTCCAGGCCACCCATCAAGGCCGTTTTGAGTTCTCCAGCGGGAAGAACTTCAATCGTGATTTTCCAGAGCTGGCCGAAGCTGTGGCGGCGCTGGTGAAAGGTCAACTGGGCACCCACGCCGACGTCAACACCGGGTTGATCCGCCGCGCCATGGCCGATGTTCTCGCCGACATGCCACCGCCGACCTCGGAACTCGATGGCCTGCGCCGCCTGTTGCTTTCACATGCCTGTGACGCCGATGTGGTGCTGGACCTGCACTGCGATTTCGAGTCGATCATGCTGCTTTACGCCATGCCGCAACACTGGCCGCGCCTGCGCTCATTGGCCGCTCGACTGGGTGCCGGCGCCGCATTGCTGGCCGAGGATGCGGGCGGCAGTGCCTTTGATGAAGCCTGCGCGATTCCCTGGTTGCGTCTGGCCGAACTCTTTCCTGAAGCCGATATTTCTTTGGCCTGTGTGGCGACCACCATTGAACTGCGCGGCATGGCCGATACCGAACGCGAGCCCTGCATCGACAGCGCGCAGGCCATTCTCGGCTATCTCGCCGAGCAAGGCCTGATCAGCGGTGACTGGCCCGCCGCGCCACCGACCGAGTGTGAAGCGACGCCATTCGCCGGCGCGCAGTACGCCTATGCGCCGCACCCCGGCGTGGTGAGTTTTCTGCAACCGCTGGGTGCCCGGGTCAGGGTCGGCGACCCGCTGTTCGAAGTGATTGATCCGCTGACCGATCGCCACAGCATCGTGCGCGCCAGCACCGACGGCATCCTCTATGCCCGTGAACGTCTGCGCTTTGCCCAGCCCGGTTTGTGGCTGGCCAAAGTGGCCGGTACTCGCCCTATTCGCCAAGGCCGCTTGCTCAGCGACTGATTCCAGAGAGTTGAAACCATGTACAAACTTGAAATTCAGGATCTTCACAAAAGCTACGGCACCCACGAAGTGCTCAAGGGCGTGTCCCTGGAGGCGAAGGCCGGTGATGTGATCAGCATCATCGGCTCCAGCGGTTCCGGCAAAAGCACCTTCCTGCGTTGCATCAACCTGCTGGAGCAGCCCAACGCCGGCAACATTGTGCTCAATGGCGAACCGCTCAAGCTGGTGACCAACAAACTCGGCGGGCTCAAGGCTGCCGAGCCCAAACAGCTACAACGCATGCGTTCGCGACTGTCGATGGTGTTTCAGCATTTCAACCTCTGGTCGCACATGAGCGCCCTTGAAAACGTCATGGAGGCCCCGGTGCATGTGCTGGGCATCAACAAGAAACAGGCGCGGGAAAAGGCCGAGCATTACCTGAACAAAGTCGGCGTGGCGCACCGCATGGACGCCTGGCCGGCGCATATGTCGGGTGGTGAGCAGCAGCGGGTAGCGATTGCCCGGGCACTGGCCATGGAGCCGGAAGTGATGCTGTTCGATGAACCGACCTCAGCCCTCGACCCCGAGCTGGTCGGCGAGGTGCTGAAAGTCATGCAGGACCTCGCACTCGAAGGCCGCACCATGGTGGTCGTGACCCACGAAATGGGCTTTGCCCGCGAGGTCTCGAACCAGCTGGTGTTCCTGCACAAGGGCCTGGTCGAAGAGCGCGGCAATCCGCGTGAAGTGCTGGTCAATCCGCAGTCCGAGCGGCTTCGGCAGTTTCTGGCCGGCAGCTTGAAATAACCACCGGCTCGCTCACCGCTCCCTGGCTTGGCGATGCACAACGAGGTTTGGCATGCGATACACTCCTGCCAACCTCGAACCAAGCCTTCTCCAACCCTTCAGGAACTGTAGAGCCGGACATGCCGACCCCTTCGAAAGACACCACGGTCTATGCCGCGCCGGTGATGCGTAAACTGGCGGAAATCGTTTCCGATCTACAGCCTTCACTGCGCAAGGTGGCGGATTTTATCCTGCGTCACCCGCTAAGGGCCGCGACGCTGACCATCGAAGAAATGGCCCATGAAACCTCCACCTCGCCGGCCGCGGTCAATCGTCTGGCCAAGGCACTGAACCTGGGTGGCTACACCGGCATGAAGGCCGAGCTGGTCGCGACGTTGCAGCAGATGGTGTCGCCGGTCGACAAACTGCGCAACGAACTGGCGCATCGTCCTGGCGGTGCATTTGGCCTGCATGAGCAAATCCAGAGCGCCACCAGCAACCTCGCCACGGCAGCCACCAACAACCACGCCGACACCTTTGAAGCCTTCGTCACCCGCCTGATCGAAGCGCGCAAAATTTACATCCTGGGCTTTGGCAACAGCGTCTACTTCGCCGGCCTCGCCGCCTCGACCCTGATGCCCTTCTGTGCCGACGCCACCGCCATCAGCATGGAGGGCGGCAACGAAAATGCCGCTTACCGCCTGGCTGCCATCACCGATCAGGATGTGTTGCTGGCGATCTCCCTGCCGCGCTATTCCCTCGACACCCTGCAACTCGCACGCTTCGCCAATGAGCGCGGCGCCTCGGTGCTGGCGATCACCGACTCACCCGCATCGCCGCTCACCAGCATTGCCGAACACGTGCTGTTTGCCCCCGCCGACCATCCGGTAATGACCAGCTCCAACATCGCCGTACTCGCCTTGATTGAAGGTTTGGTGGCGGGTGTGATGGCGCGTAATAAAGAAGCGGTCAAGCTGGCGACCGAGCTGACTGAAAGCGTGATGTCTTATTTGCATATTCCTGCCAGCAGCAAATCGTCGAAGAAGTGATATCTGACGAGGGGTAATTGTCCCTTGTGGCCGATACTCTTGGGCTAGAAACTGAAGGCAAGTACTGCCCTGCAGATAGGTTATCTCAATGCTGAAGAAACAGCTGGAAAGCAAAGTAGCGACTGCTGCTGAAATTGAGCGCTCCATCCAGGCCCTGAACAAAATGGCAGAACGCCTTTGGGGGGATGGCCGGGAAGCTGAGGCGAAGGCCCTCCTTGATGCCTTGGACGCACTAAACCGGGCGCTTGACCGGATCAGGATTGGAGAAAGTCGAAGGATTGCGACTCTGCATTAAGACGCACGAGTCAATCGGCGGTTGAAGTTACTCTCCAATGCAGTGGCTTTGACTTTGCAGCCTGGTACGGGCACATTCTGGCGCTACGTGAGGATGGATGCCTCGGTGAGGCTTAAGGAGAATGCCGTGTTTCCGATCAATATCTGGCTTGCCTATACTGCCGCGTGCTTGCTATTGGTGCTCGCACCAGGCCCGGACAATCTGCTGGCCGTAGGCCGAGGACTCAGCCAGGGCAAGATCGCCGCTATCGTGTCGGGGATGGCATCCGGGGCGGGAATTCTCTTTCATGTGGCAACCGCTTCGCTAGGACTGACTTTGCTGATGCAGACGTCCGCCGTTGCCTTCTGGGTCGTCAAGCTTATCGGTGCCGGTTATTTGCTTTGGCTTGGCATAAAAGTCCTACGCTCCCGTAGCCTGATCAGCTTCCAGCCAGCGACTCGGCAATCACTGCCGAGCATTTTCCTCACGGGATTACTCTCGGCAGCACTCAATCCGAAGCCTGGGTTTTTCGTCCTTGCGTTCATCCCGCAGTTCGTCGACCCACAACGCGGCTCAGTGAGCGTGCAGATGCTGGTGTACGGCATATGGTTCGCCGCACTTACGGCAGTGGGATTCGCGCTTATGGGCGTATTTGCCACTGTACTGTCCCGATTTTTGCGTCAGAGCCCACGGCTGGTAAATGGCCTGAACGTAGGGGCAGGACTCACCTTCGTCGCTTCGGGAGTATCGATAGCGGCGCTCAGCCAAAAATAGGATCAATGTCTTGGTGCTGCGGGGCTGGAATTCCAGCCTCGCTGGGTTTCTGTGATTATGAGGCTGACGACTTTAAGGCTGATCTTTCGTAAGCAATGGGATGGACACCCCCCACCCATAATCGCATCGCTGTGCCAGAGTGGATGCGTCCAGCCAATACACTTTAGCTGTCAGGTTCAAACGAATATTCAAATGACACTTGTGCCGGCTCACCATGACCAGCAACGTAGTTACCATTACCGCTAAGATTGACTAGATCCCCCGTGCCTGCCCCCTTCACGACACTCCAAGTGCTGCGTGCCTTTCCCTCCGAAAATGATCCCGAATGCCGAACAACAAATGTTCCGCTCTTACCTGCTACCACACCACAAATCCGCTCAAAACCAACAAAGCTAGCTGTGCCGTCGACGCTATAAGACATGAGGTATTCGACGCTACTTGTTCCCTCGATGGCGCCAGAATAGGACTGCGTGACTTTGGCGTGTGAGAGTTTCGGAGTGTCCTCAAGTTCTTGAGACGGCTTCTCGTCCCAGCCAGTAATCTGAAACGTGCAGCTAACAGTCATTTTCATGGGGATTTAGCTCTTTCGTCGTAGTAAGGGAATGTGGTGGTCTGATGTGCCGGGAACACCGTTCTGCCTAATGATACCCGTTGCCACCTATGCGGCGGCAGTTGCTGAATATTACCAGCCTGGTGCGTAGGCAGGCCGTAGCTCTGTATATCCGCTCGCCTTACCCTGGATGTTTAGCTGCGTGTTTAAGTACACCCGGTGTTACTTCATCGAGGCTACAACGCCTTGCGTCGTTGCCTACGCCTGCGCCAGAATCCGCCGGCTTGTGCGCTTTGGCTGCGGCTTTTATCGTTTCCCGGTCACTGAAAAACAGTGATCGGGTTTGGTAGCCCGTACATGAGATTTGCACAGCATCACCATTCGCGGCGTTTTGTCGTCTCGGTTTTATGGTGGTCATGCACAGGGCACCTTCGGGTGCGCCGGCCTCCTCATGTCCCGGTCTACCAACCTGCGCATGGCCGCCACCCCGTTTGGTAGCGAGGGTGGATGGCTCCTTACTTATGGCATGAGGAGTTTCATCTATGTTCAAACCTACACCCAATCCGCCGATCACAGACCCGACATCTCCGTACGAATCCCTCGATTCCAAAAAGCTACACGAAGCCGCCGAGCGCGCCCTCGACCACTACCTAAACCCGGCTGCTCAGATCATGGCCTCCACAAACGAACCCGAGCCTATGTACTTCGCCAACCCGAAGTACAACACCGAATCCCTGCTGGCCAACGCCAGCGAAACACTCGGCTCGGCCACCCTCATGCTCAACAATTTCGCAGCGTTGCTGGAGACCTCACGTCGCAAGACCCTGCTGGGCATCGCCCAAGTGGTCATGCTCGGTGAACTGGCGGTGAACCAGGCACTGGATCACGTCGAATTGAAGGAGTAATCGTCGTGCCCTGTGGCGAGGGTGCATACAATCGCCACAGAAACGGCACAAAGGCAGATTGAATAAATAGCCTCTGTTTATCGTTGAAGACTACAGAATGCTCGGCCTCCGCCTACAGTACAGTAATGAACCGCGGAGTTTGCGGACTGCTCTAAAGATGAACGGAGTCCATATATGACCTTCTCAGCATCGCCCCCTGTTGCCCGCAAGTTATCAGTAGCTCTCGCCCTCGCATTGTCAGCAACCCTCGCGGGTTGCGCCACTAACAAGGACTTTTACGCCAAAGGGGGAAGCCGAGCTGATGGCGTCGTTGATATGGCATATGACTTCCAGCAGTTTGAGACCCCTGTGGTTCGAGTCGAGCAAGCCCAGAGCATTGCTAAATCAAAATGCGCGTTGTGGGGTTACTCCGATGCAGAGGCCTTTGGAGGAAAAACCCAGCACTGCAACCAGATGAATGGCTACGGTACCTGCATTGCAGGTCAGATAGTTGTCCAATACCAATGCTTGGGTAACCTCAACACCTCTAGCTCTTCCACTACACCGGCCGCCACCGCGCCCGTTGCCGACACTGCAGCAACTTCTGCTCCGGGCGGGCCGCTCAGCAAAGATCAGTGGAAGCTGCAGCAAATTCAGCAGTTGAATAAATCTGCACCGTCGTATGAGGAGTACCAAAAGCGGTACCGGGTGATCATGGAGCAATAACCCCCCGAGCCCTTCTGGCCCGGAAACCCAGAAGGAGCGCATATGTACTCCACGCATCACAGATCGAGGGCAGCGCCAATGTCTAGTCCTGAGACAGGTGTTAACCTGATTCAGGACGGGACAGGGGCAAAAACACTTAAAAACAAAAAGGGGTCGCGAGATAAAATCTCGCGACCCCTTGAATTATATGGTCGGGACGGAGTGATTCGAACACTCGACCCCTAGCACCCCATGCTAGTGCGCTACCGGACTGCGCTACGCCCCGACTAGGCGTTGACTCTGTCCCTCATCTCGAGGAACGCTCAAGAATATATCGCAAGCTTTTGAAAACTGGAAGTATTTAAAAGCAGGAATTTATTTCTTGAGGACCACCAGAACATCTTCCAGCTCGGCGATCATCTGGCGGATCATTTGTTTGTATTGGGTGGTGTCGTCTTTGGCTTCATCGCCGGACAAACGCAAGCGTGCGCCGCCGATGGTGAACCCCTGATCGTAAAGAAGCGCGCGGATCTGCCGGATCATCAGCACATCCTGGCGCTGATAATACCGGCGGTTTCCGCGGCGTTTGACGGGGTTGAGTTGAGGAAACTCCTGCTCCCAGTAGCGCAGCACGTGTGGTTTTACCGCACACAGCTCGCTGACTTCACCAATGGTGAAGTAGCGTTTGCCCGGGATGACGGGTAGTTCGTCGTTATGACTTGGTTCCAGCATAAGCCTCAACTCGGGCCTTCAACTTCTGCCCTGGACGAAAGGTGACCACACGGCGAGCCGTGATCGGGATTTCTTCTCCCGTTTTCGGATTGCGGCCAGGCCGCTGGCGTTTGTCCCGAAGGTCGAAATTGCCGAAACCGGACAATTTGACTTGTTCGTTGTCTTCGAGCGCGTGCCTGATTTCTTCGAAAAACAGTTCGACCAATTCCTTGGCCTCCCGCTTGTTCAGGCCCAGCTCTTCGTACAGACGTTCCGCCATCTCAGCTTTCGTCAAAGCCCCCATACGTCACTTCCTTAACGTGGCGTTCAACCTTTGTTCGAGCGAGGTGAGGATGTTTTGCGTTGCGGTATTCACCTCATCGTCATTAAGAGTGCGCGATGGATGCTGCCAGGTCAAGCCGACCGCAAGGCTTTTTCTATCAGGATCAATGCCTTTACCCTGATACACGTCAAATAGCCTGAGGTCCGTGAGCCATTCGCCTGCATTTTCACGGATTACATCCAGCACAGCAGTGGCCGGCACGTCCGTGGCCGCAATCAATGCCAAGTCACGACGCACTTCAGGAAAGCGCGACAACTCGCTGTATTTTGGCATTTTGCCCAAAGCCACTTCGGCCAGAACCAGCTCGAAAACGAAGACCGGACGGTCGAGACCGAGGGTTTTCGACAATTCAGGGTGGATAGCACCGACATAGCCGACCAGGCGACCATCACGCTCGACGCGCGCGGTTTGACCCGGGTGCAACGCAGGGTGTTTACCCGGCACAAACGTGAACGCATCCAGTGCACCGGCGAAGCCCAGCACCGCTTCCACATCGGCTTTGACGTCGAAGAAATCCACGACATCGCGACCTTGCGCCCAGCCTTCCGGCAGACGGCTACCGCACACCACACCAGCCAGCATCGGCTCTTGCTTCAGGCCTTCCAGCTGACCAACGAAACGCAGACCGCTTTCGAACAGGCGGACGCGATCCTGCTGGCGGTTCAGGTTGTGCTGAAGCGCCTTGACCAGGCCCGGCCACAGGGACGAACGCATGGCAGCCATGTCGTTGGAAATCGGGTTGGCCAGCAGTAGCGGCTCGACACCCGGATTAAACAACTCGAACTGTTTCGAATCGATGAAGCTGTAGGTGATCGCTTCCTGATAACCACGGGCCACCAGCAGACGACGCAGCTCAGGCAGATCGCTACGCGCTTCAGCCTTGGCTTGTGGTGCCAGACGGGCTTGCGGGTAGCGAACCGGCAGACGGTTGTAGCCGTACAGACGGGCCAGCTCTTCGATCAGGTCGACTTCCAGGCTGATGTCGAAACGGAAGCTTGGCACTTCAACGCGCCACTGCCCTGCCCCATCGGCAGTAATGGTCAGGCCCAAAGCGCTGAGCAGACGCTCGACTTCGGCCGAATCCATTTCCATGCCCAGCATCTGGGTGATGCGTTGGGCACGCAGGGTGATCGGTGCGATCGACGGCAGATGCTGCTCGCTGACGGTTTCGACGATCGGGCCGGCTTCGCCACCGGTGATGTCCAGCAGCAGGCCAGTAGCGCGCTCCATGGCTTCACGGGCCAGCTTCCAGTCCACGCCACGCTCGTAGCGGTGCGAAGCGTCGGTGTGCAGGCCGTAGGAACGCGCCTTGCCAGCGACGGCAATCTGGTCGAAGAACGCGCTTTCCAGGAAAATATCGCGGGTGGTCGCGGTGTTGACGCCGCTGTGCTCGCCCCCCATGACGCCGGCGATAGCCAAGGCACGGGTGTGGTCGGCGATCACCAGCGTATCGCTACGCAGGCTGACTTCCTGACCGTCGAGCAGCACCAGCTTCTCGCCATCTTCAGCCATGCGCACGCGGATGCCGCCATTGATTTCGGCGAGATCGAATGCGTGCAGCGGTTGGCCCAGTTCCAGCATCACGTAGTTGGTGATGTCGACGGCGGCGTCGATGCTACGCACGTCGGCGCGACGCAGGCGCTCGACCATCCACAGTGGCGTAGGCTTGGACAGGTCAACGTTACGGATCACGCGACCCAGATAACGCGGGCAAGCGTTCGGCGCCAACACTTCGATCGAACGCACTTCGTCGTGCACGGCAGGAACGCTGGCAATGGCCGGGCGCACCACCGGGGCAGCATAAAGCGCACCAACTTCGCGGGCCAGACCGGCCAGAGACAGGCAGTCACCGCGGTTCGGGGTCAGGTCGACCTCGATGCTGGCGTCTTCCAGGTTCAGGTATTCACGAATGTCCTGACCGACCGGCGCATCGGCCGGCAATTCCATCAAGCCGTCGTTGCCTTCGCCAATTTGCAGCTCAGCCTGGGAGCACAGCATGCCGTTGGATTCAACGCCACGCAGCTTGGCTTTCTTGATTTTGAAATCGCCTGGCAGTTCGGCACCGATCATGGCGAACGGGATCTTCAGGCCCGGGCGCACGTTTGGCGCACCGCACACAACCTGGAAGGTCTCCGCGCCACTGCTGACCTGGCAAACGCGCAGCTTGTCGGCGTCCGGGTGTTGCTCGGTGCTCAGCACCTCGCCCACCACCACACCACTGAATTCACCGGCGGCCGGCGTAACGCTATCGACCTCAAGACCGGCCATCGACAGACGAGCAACCAGCTCGTCGCGATTTACCTGCGGGCTTACCCAGCCACGCAGCCATTGTTCACTGAATTTCATCCTGCTCTCCTAAGAATTCGTTACGACTAGCGAAATTGCGCGAGGAACCGCAAGTCGTTGTCGAAGAACAGACGCAAGTCGTTCACGCCGTAACGCAGCATGGCCAGACGCTCAACGCCCATGCCGAAGGCAAAGCCCGAAAACTCTTCCGGGTCGATCCCGGACATACGCAGCACGTTCGGGTGAACCATGCCGCAGCCCATGACTTCCAGCCAGCCAGTCTGCTTGCAGACACGGCAGCCTTTACCGCTGCACATCACGCATTCCATGTCGACTTCAGCGGATGGCTCGGTGAACGGGAAATACGAAGGGCGGAAACGCACGGCAAGTTCTTTTTCGAAGAACACGCGCAGGAACTCTTCGATGGTCCCTTTCAGGTCGGCGAAGTTGATATCGCGGTCGACCAGCAGGCCTTCGACCTGGTGGAACATCGGCGAGTGGGTGATATCGGAGTCGCTGCGGTACACACGGCCTGGGCAGACGATGCGGATCGGCGGCTGTTTCGATTCCATGGTGCGGACCTGTACCGGCGAGGTATGGGTGCGCAGCAACATGTTGGCATTGAAATAGAAGGTGTCATGCATCGACCGGGCCGGGTGATGGCCTGGGATGTTGAGCGCTTCGAAGTTGTGGTAATCGTCTTCGACCTCAGGGCCTTCGGCGATGCCGTAGCCAATGTGGGTGAAGAACTGCTCGATACGTTCCAGAGTCCGGGTAACCGGATGCAGACCGCCTGAGGTCTGGCCGCGGCCAGGCAGGGTCACGTCAATGGATTCGGCGGCGAGCTTGGCCGCAAGATCGGCCTCCTCGAACAACGCCTTGCGCGCATTGAGAACCTCTGTGACACGCTCCTTGGCAACGTTGATCAGCGCACCGACTTGCGGACGCTCTTCTGCCGGCAAATTCCCCAGGGTCTTCATCACCTGAGTCAATTCACCCTTTTTGCCAAGGTAGTGAACCCGGATTTGCTCCAGGGCATTGATATCTTCAGCGCTTTGCACAGCCTCTAGTGCTTGAGAGACGAGCGCATCCAGGTTTTCCATGTACAGACTCCAGATACAAAATAGGGGAAGAGCTTGAAGGCTCTTCCCCTATTTATGACGTTTAACACCTGGCCCCACAGAGGTGAGACCGGGTGACTGTCGGGGGTACTTAAGCCAAGGTGGCTTTAGCTTTCTCGACAATCGCAGCAAACGCCGCTTTTTCGTTCACTGCCAGATCAGCCAGAACCTTACGGTCGATCTCGATGGACGCTTTTTTCAGGCCGGCGATGAAACGGCTGTAGGACAGACCGTTGATACGTGCACCAGCGTTGATACGAGCGATCCACAGAGCGCGGAACTGACGTTTTTTCTGACGACGGTCACGGTAGGCGTATTGGCCTGCCTTGATTACCGCTTGCTTGGCAACACGGAATACGCGCGAGCGAGCGCCGTAGTAGCCTTTAGCAAGTTTCAGAATTTTTTTGTGACGTTTACGGGCAATGACGCCACGCTTTACACG
Source organism: Pseudomonas sp. 05N433 (assembly GCF_056396925.1). Classification (NCBI taxonomy): domain Bacteria; kingdom Pseudomonadati; phylum Pseudomonadota; class Gammaproteobacteria; order Pseudomonadales; family Pseudomonadaceae; genus Pseudomonas; species Pseudomonas sp. 05N433. Next base: position 45,803 of record NZ_JBFTML010000022.1, read on the forward strand.
AGCCATGAGTTACTTCCTCTATTCTTGACTAAAATTAACGAAGGCGCAGCATGCGCTCGACTTTTGCCACGTCAGACGGATGCAGCAAGCTGCTACCGCGCAGTTGACGCTTACGCTTGGTCGACATTTTAGTCAGGATGTGGCTCTTGAAAGCGTGCTTGTGCTTGATACCGTTAGCAGTTTTCAAAAACCGCTTAGCAGCACCACTTTTCGTTTTCATTTTTGGCATGTTCGGATACTCCGCATTCAGTTGATAAACATAATCAGAAGGCCTGCCGTGCCCTGTTGATTACTTCTTCTTTTTCGGGGCGATGACCATGATCAGCTGGCGTCCTTCCATCTTAGGATGCTGTTCGACCGAACCGTACTCGAGCAAGTCACCTTCAACTCGCTTGAGGAGTTCCATCCCCAGCTCCTGGTGGGCCATCTCACGGCCGCGGAATCGCAAGGATACCTTGGCCCTGTCCCCGTCACTCAGGAAACGTACCAGGTTGCGCAGTTTTACCTGGTAATCCCCTTCCTCCGTCCCTGGACGAAACTTGATTTCTTTAACCTGAATCTGCTTCTGGTTTTTCTTGGCCGCGGCAATCTGCTTCTTCTTTTCGAAGATCGATTTGCCGTAGTCCATCAGTTTGCAAACAGGGGGTACTGCATCGGCGGAAATTTCCACCAAATCCAGTTTGGCCTCTTCAGCCTTAAGAAGCGCGTCTTCAATTGACACAATCCCAAGCTGTTCACCTTCAGCCCCAATTAACCGAACCTCGCGTGCCGAGATATTCTCGTTGATCGGGGCTTTCGGTGCAGCTCGTTTATCTTGTCTCATTTCACGCTTAATAATAATTACTCCGAATCTGGGCGACCACGCCGGGAAACCGCTTGCGCGAGAAACTCAGCGAACTGGGCGACGGGCATCGAGCCCAGGTCAGCACCTTCACGAGTACGCACAGCGACAGTCTGCATCTCGACTTCCCGATCTCCGATAACCAAGAGATAGGGAACCTTGAGCAAAGTATGCTCGCGGATTTTAAAGCCGATCTTTTCATTTCTCAAGTCAGACTTGGCACGAAATCCGCTTTCGTTGAGAGTTTTTTCAACCTCGGCGGCAAAATCGGCTTGTTTATCAGTGATATTCATAATCACTGCCTGGGTCGGCGCCAGCCACGCGGGGAATGCACCCTCGTAGTGCTCGATCAGAATTCCGACGAAGCGCTCGAAGGAACCCAGGATCGCCCGGTGCAACATCACCGGGTGCTTGCGACTGTTGTCTTCGGAGACGTATTCGGCTCCCAGACGGACAGGCAGGTTAAAATCGAGYTGAAGGGTACCACACTGCCAGACACGGCCGAGGCAATCTTTCAGCGAGAACTCGATCTTCGGACCGTAGAACGCACCCTCGCCCGGCTGCAGATCGTACGGCAGGCCCGCACTATCAAGGGCTGCGGCCAATGCCGCTTCGGCGCGATCCCACAACTCGTCGGAACCGACGCGTTTTTCCGGACGAGTGGACAGTTTCATTTCGACTTCTTTAAAGCCGAAGTCGGCATAGACGTCCATGGTCAGCTTGATGAACGCGGCGGATTCGGCCTGCATCTGCTCTTCAGTACAGAAGATGTGAGCATCGTCCTGAGTGAAGGCGCGAACACGCATGATGCCGTGCAGTGCACCCGACGGCTCGTTACGGTGGCAGGCACCGAACTCGGCCAAACGCATCGGCAGCTCGCGGTAGCTTTTCAGGCCCTGATTGAACACCTGCACGTGGCACGGGCAGTTCATCGGCTTGATGGCGTAGTCGCGGTTTTCCGACTGCGTGGTGAACATGTTGTCGGCGTAGTTGGCCCAGTGCCCGGATTTCTCCCACAGGCTGCGGTCAACGACTTGTGGAGTCTTGATCTCCAGGTAACCGTTGTCGCGCTGAACCTTGCGCATGTACTGCTCGAGCACCTGGTACAGCGTCCAGCCGTTCGGGTGCCAGAACACCATGCCCGGCGACTCTTCCTGGGTGTGGAACAGGCCCAGACGCTTGCCGATCTTGCGGTGATCGCGCTTTTCAGCTTCTTCGATGCGCTGGATGTAAGCCGCCAGCTGCTTCTTGTCCGCCCATGCGGTGCCGTAGACGCGCTGTAATTGCTCGTTCTTGGCATCGCCACGCCAGTAGGCGCCGGACAGCTTGGTCAGCTTGAAGGATTTCAGGAAGCGCGTGTTCGGCACGTGCGGACCGCGGCACATGTCGACGTATTCTTCGTGATAGTACAGACCCATGGCCTGCTCGTTCGGCATGTCTTCGACCAGACGCAGTTTGTAGTCTTCGCCGCGAGCCTTGAACACTTCGATCACTTCGGCGCGCGGAGTGACTTTCTTGATCACGTCGTAATCTTTCTCGATCAGCTGCTGCATGCGCTGTTCGATGGCGGCCAGGTCGTCAGGCGTGAAAGGACGCTCGAAGGCGATATCGTAATAGAAGCCTTCTTCGATGACCGGACCGATGACCATCTTGGCCGTCGGGTACAGCTGCTTGACCGCGTGGCCAACCAGGTGGGCGCAAGAGTGGCGAATGATCTCCAGCCCCTCTTCATCCTTTGGCGTAATGATTTGCAGCGAAGAATCGCTGTCGATGATGTCGCTGGCGTCGACCAGCTTGCCATTGACCTTGCCGGCTACGGTGGCCTTGGCCAGGCCTGCACCGATGGATGCGGCGACCTCGGCTACGGAAACCGGGTGATCGAATGAACGTTGACTGCCGTCGGGAAGAGTAATAGTTGGCATGGCGCCTCCTCTCCTAGTGGTGACCCCTACCAAAGGTCACGTGGGTTGGGATGAGCCAGTACAAGATCCGATCCAGGCCATTCAATGACGAACGCCTGCCTTACAGCGGCAGGAGCCTTGCGGCCAACCGGAAAACCGAACCAGAGTGACTGGGATTCAAATCAGGGTTATTCGCGCATTTGCCGCTGCCGGGACGGAAGGTCATCCGGAGCCTGCAAACACCCGAGCCAGGCATGCTAGCACAGATGAACGGTCATCGATGCACCGAGGTTTTCTGCTGGGGCAAATCAGGCTTTTTTGTGCCAGAGTGCTGAACTTGAACCCCGTGTCACCCATCAGATAAAAGACATTGACCCGAAAGGAGCATCTCAGCATGCGTCTGAATCGTTTATTCGCAGTAGTCGCCCCCCTCGTCCTGTTGCTGCCGTTGGCCGCCCATGCCGACTGGCCAAAGGGTGAGCGCGAGAAGTACATGGCTCAGTGCACACAGGCGGCTTCCCCTCAGATTGGCGCTGCTGCGRCAAAATCCCACTGCGCTTGTGGCGCCGACGCGATCAAATCCTACCCGGCCAGCGATATTCAGTCGCTGATGGACAACAAGGCCACCCCGGAACTGCAACAAAAGGCACTGGGCGAGATCGCCAAATGCAAGGCCAATGCACCGGCGAAAAAGTGAGGAAAAAGTCCTTTTGACTCGGCCCAACGCTGATAAAAAATGATGGATTTCAGCTTTTTCGTACGATTTATGCAGGTTTTACAGCTTTTTTTATTGTCTTTACTTTCGGCTGAAAGCCTTTTAAAACGGGGCTTTCAGCCATACAGAGCAACAAAGAGAACGCGACTGTAGGGCAAACAGCACGTCCGGGGGGCTCCCAAAGCGAACATTTCGACTATGATACTCCGGTGTGCCCAGTTGGCCTGAGCAGCACAGTACTACTGAAAATATATGTTTCTTGGAGATACACCATGTCTAATCGCCAAACCGGCACCGTTAAATGGTTCAACGATGAAAAAGGCTTCGGCTTCATCACTCCTCAAGGTGGCGGTGACGACCTGTTCGTACACTTCAAAGCTATCGAAAGCGACGGTTTCAAAAGCCTGAAAGAAGGCCAAACCGTTTCCTTCGTGGCTGAGAAAGGCCAAAAGGGTATGCAAGCTGCACAAGTTCGCCCAGAGTAATTTTCTGGCGCACTAAAAAAACCCCGTCCATGTGACGGGGTTTTTTATGGGTGAAACAAAAACAATCAGCCGCAGTTGACGCGGGTGACCACCAGATTGCTGTCGGTGCTCAGGTTCAGGCGATCGGAGCGGTACTCCAGAGTCACCATGTCATCAGGCTTGAGAAACCGGGCATTCTGCGCGCCTGCACGGGTACGCGCCTGCTCCAGCAATTCGGGCGAAGCCTTTTTGCCAATGGTGAATTCGGCAGCCTTTGCTTCACAACGGCTGTGGCCGGTATCGGTCGCCACAGGGTCCTTTGCCGACTCGGTGGACGTACTGCTGCAACCGGCCAGCAGAGTGGCGGCCAACAACGTACCCAATGATGCGAGCTTCCAAGGCATGAAGCCTCCTTTCTTTCAAAAATTAAGCAGAGATCGTGCGACCGCCATTTTGGTGTTTGGTTTCAAGGCGGGCGCTATCGCCCTGCCCTCGATCTGGRCGAGTGGCGAGTTTGCCTGAGCATCGCCCTGGCGTTCATCCCGCAATCGTCACTGAATATGAACAGCGTTCAATAGACGTCGATGTAGTCGTACGGCGGATTCGGCCAGTTGTCTTTCAGCGCGTTGAAGATCTGCATGACCCACACCTCATCGCTGGCTGCGACCCGTCCGACATAACCCGAGCCCTTGGCCCATGTTTCCAGGCGAAACCGCAGCCCGTCGATATCAGTACCACCCACGACACCCGACGAAATGTAAGCGATGCCGCCCTTGGTGACCCGCAACTGAGTGTGCTCATCGTCGCTGGCAGAAGCCAGTAGCTGACGCACTGCTTCGAGGGTCAAGCCGTCAGGAGTGTTCAAATCGATCTGCACAGCACAATCCTTGAAAATTCGTCAAAGACCAAGTGTCGCATAGCCCTCTCCTGATGCCTAAGTCGGAGTGCCAAACGTCCTGCAAAATGGTTAACTCGACACTCAGACTTTCCCGACTTCACGAGCGCCATCATGACCACCGTAAGCATCGACGCCAATATCACAATCAAGTGGCCACAGGGCCACAGCTCTTACAGCCCGGGCAGTCCGGAAGAGCTGGCAATCATTGGTATCGATTTGCTGGTCAAGGAATTGGGGACACAGGCCGCCCAGACCTTCATAACCCAGGTTCTCGAGAAGTACTCCGACGACTATAAGGGCATGAGTGCAACGGATACCGAGTAGCGGAAAACCCCGCAGGCTGGCACCTGCGGGTCTATGGATTACTTCAAGCGAGCCAGGCGCTGGGTCAGCAGATCGAAGAAGCCCTGGGCGTCGCCATTTTCAACCCAGAAGGCATTCTTCGGTGCCTTCAGGCCGTCATACCAGTCGACAACGGTCTGACCGAAGGTCGGCCCTTCTCGACTGTCGACCACCACGTTTACCGAGCGACCGGTAAACAGTTCCGGCTTGAGCAGGTAAGCGATGACCGTGGCGTCATGCACCGGGCCACCCGGAATGCCGTAGTGCTCCATGTCACCTTTGACGTATTCGTTGAGAATATCGCCCACCAGCTTGCTGGCATTGTTGTCCAATGCGGCGATTTGCTGCAGGCGCGCTTCACTGGTGAGGATCTTGTGGGTCACGTCCAGCGGCAGATAGGTCAGTTTGACGCCACTCTTCAGCACCACTTCCGCCGCCTGCGGGTCAGCGAACAGATTGAACTCGGCCACCGGGGTGATGTTGCCACCATTGAAGTGCGCACCGCCCATGATCACCACTTCCTTGATGCCCTCAACGATTTCAGGCTCCTGGATCAGCGCCAAGGCCAGGTTGGTCTGCGGGCCGAGCATGGCGATGGTGATGCTATGGGGTTTGGCGGCCTTCAGGGTATCGATCAGATAGTTGACTGCATTGCCTTCGGCCAGGCCTTTCTTCGGCTCATGCACGGTGACACCGGACAGACCTTCCTTGCCGTGGATGTTTTCGGCATAGATCGGCGTGCGCATCAGCGGTTTCGGCGCCCCCGCGTACACCGGCACCTCCTCACGCCCTGCCCATTCACGGGCCAGACGCGCATTACGCGAGGTCTTGTCCAGACGCACGTTGCCAGCGACGGTGGTCAGCGCACGAATGTTCAACTCTTCCGGCGAGGCCAGGGCAAACAGCAAGGCGACCACGTCGTCGGCACCTGGATCGGTGTCGATGATCAAGTCGATCTTTTCCGCCGCGTAGGCGCTTGTTGCGGTAATCAGGGACAAAAGCAGCAGACTCCGAAGCAGGTGATGCAGTTTCTGAGCGTAGCGATGCATAGCGCACTCCTTGTGCGTGGGAAGAACGGAAAGTTAGAACGTTACGCCAGCCACTAAAATGATGTTGCAGTACGGCTGACATTCGCCTGTACGAACAATCGCCCTCGCTTGTCGGCTGAGCGCCTTGAATTGTTCATGACTGATCAGCTCGCGCCGGCCAAGCGCACCTTCGGCATTCAGTTCATCCAGCACGCTTAAGGCCGACGGTTTTTTATCGAGAATTTCATGGGCCAGCACATGGCTTTCGACCTGCATTTCGCTGAGCACAACCTTCAAGGTACTGATGAAATCCGGAATGCCATGGGTCAAGGCCAGGTCAATCAACTCGACGCCGGGTGGTACTGGCAAGCCCGCATCGCCGATCACAACGGTGTCGCCATGACCCAGGGATGCGATCAGCCGCGACAACGCGACGTTGAGCAAAGGTGTCTTTTTCATGGTGCTTTAAACGCCTGTACGTCGGACAAGGTAGGAATCGAAGGTTGCGCGCCAGCCCGGGTGACCGACAGCGCAGCGGCGACCTGACCGAAACGGATCGCCTCGGCCTCGCTTTTGCCGGCCGCCAGGGCCGCTGCGAAACCACCGACAAACGTGTCGCCGGCCGCGGTGGTATCGACTGCTTTCACTTTCGGTGCCGGGAAATGCTCGAAGGTGATGCCATTGGCGAACAGCGATCCCTGAGCGCCAAGGGTGATGATCACCTTACCGGCGCCCATGGCGATCAAGCGGGTCGCGGCGGCTTCGGCAGTGCTCAGGGAATCCACCGGCAAACCGCTCAAGGCCGACGCTTCGCTTTCGTTGGGGATCAGGTAATCGATGGCCGCATACCAATCCGCCGGCAGCGGGCGACTGGCCGGCGCCGGATTGAGGATCACGGTCTTGCCCAGCTCACGACCGCGTTTCAAAGCATGGCCGACCGTGGCATCCGGCACTTCCAGCTGGCAGATGATGACATCCGCCTTCTGCAATACGTTGTCGAAACGGTCGATCACCTCAGGGGTCAGCGCGCCGTTGGCACCGGCAACAATCACGATCGCGTTCTGACTGTTGTCATCGACCACGATCAACGCCACGCCGCTGGAATCCTCGACCGTAGTGACGGCCTGGCAATCGATCCGCTCGGCCAACAGCGCTCCGCGCAGCGCTTCGCCATAAGCATCGCTGCCGACACAACCGACCATCGACACCTGCGCTCCCAGCCGCGCCGCGGCCACGGCCTGGTTCGCACCCTTGCCTCCGGAAACCGTGGCAAATGACTGGCCGATCAACGTTTCACCACCATGGGGCAGCCGTGGCGCCCGGGTCACCAGGTCCATGTTCAGGCTGCCTATTACCACTACTTTTGCTGGCATACATCTTTACTCATCAATTCGATTTCAGCGGTGCTTTTTTTGTTTAGCGGTGCTTTCGGCTCAGCGATATTGGGCAAACACACCGGCCAGCGGCGCGGTCGATTCCCGCAGGACAATACTGGGCGTCACGATGCGCTGATCGGTCGCCAGATCCGGCGCGGCGATCCGACGCAGCAACACCTCGGCCGCCATCTCGCCAAGTTGCAGGATTGACTGGCCCACGGTGGTCAACGCCGGATAGACGTAACGGCTCATCTGGATATCGTCGAAACCAATCACCGACAGCTCGGTGGGCACACGAATATTGCGTTCGGCAGCGGCGCGCAACACACCGATGCCGATCATGTCGTTGCCGGCGAAGATCGCGCTGGGCGGATTCTTTTCCAGCAGGATTGCGGCGGCGTTGTAACCGCCGGTGCTGGTGAAGTCGCTTTCCAGCATGCGCTCACGCGGCACCTCGACGCCCGCCTCTTTCAACGCCCGGCAATAACCGGCCAGACGCATCTGCGCCACGCTGGTACTCGCCGGGCCGCCAATCGTGGCGATGTCCCGATGCCCCAACTCCAGTAAGTGCCGGGTCGCCAGATAGGCACCGTATTCGTGATCGATGCGCACCAGGTCCGCGTCGACGCCCTCGAGGTCACGGTCGACGATCACCATCGGCGTACGCACACCCGTCAGGCCTTCGGCCAGGCTGCTGTCACCACCGGCAGACGCTACGATCAAGCCGTCGATGCGCTTTTCCAGCAGCACGCGAAGGTAGCTGCGCTGCTTGTCCAGGTTGTCATCGGAATTGCAGAGAATGACGCAATAGCCATTGCGCTCGCAGTAATCCTCGATGCCACGGGCCAGCTCGGCGAAGTACGGGTTGAGGCTGTTGGGCACCAGCAGGCCGATGGTCGCGGTGGTTTTCGCCTTCAACGAGCGAGCCACGGCGCTGGGCACGTAGTCGAGGCTTTTGATTGCCGCCTCGACCTTGATCCGCACTTCCTCACTGACTGGCCGCGTCTTGTTTACCACATGGGAAACCGTGGTGTAGGAAATGCCCGCGAGTGCCGCTACATCCTTGATCGTTGCCATGACTCAGGTCCGCCGGCTTGCGCGCTGACTGCGATAGGTATCGAGCACCACCGCCACCACGATAACCGCACCGGTAATGATGCGTTTGGTTGGCTCGGTCGCGCCGATCTGCGCCAGACCGGCCGCCAGCACGGAGATGATCAGTACACCGAAGAACGTGCTGATCACCGAACCGCGCCCGCCCATCAGGCTGGTGCCGCCGATCACCACCGCAGCGATCACTTGCAGTTCCAGACCGGAGCCGGCATTCGGGTCCGCCGCTTCCAGGCGAGAAATCTGAAACAGTGCAGCAATACCGGCCAGCAATCCCATCAGACTGAAGACCAGAATCTTGTAGGGCTTCGGATTGATCCCCGCCAGACGTACCGCCTCTTCATTGGTGCCGATGCCGATCAGGTAACGACCGAACACCGTACGCGTCAGCACAGCCTGGGCGATGAAGATAATCAGCAAGGCAATGATGAACGACGGCGAGATGCCGAATGCGATCGGGTTGGACAGCCAGGCGAAGGCGTCACCGATATAAGCGGTGCGCGAACCGGTCATCTGGTATGCCAGGCCCCGCGCCATTTCCAGCACACCGAGGGACACGATGAACGACGGAATCCGCCAGGCCACGGTAATCGAACCGGTGATGGTGCCCGCCAGTGCCGCGGCACCCATTCCCAGCAACGCCGCCGGCAGCACGCTCCAGCCCCAGCCGAGAATCGCCACGCTGACTGTCGACGCCGCCAGCGCCAGCACCGAACCCACCGACAAATCGATTCCGCCGATAATCAATACGAAGGTCATGCCGACCGCCAGCACCATCAGATCGGGAATCTGGTTGGCCAGGGTGCTGAAGGTGTCGTAAGACAGGAAATGGCTGCTCAACACAGAGAACAGCGCGACCATCGCCAGCAAGGCACCGGCCAGGCCCAGGTAAGTGCCGAGGCCGTAAAAATTGCCACTACGTTTGCCGACCAGAGTTGCAGTATTCATGGAAGATCCCTAGGCGCTGCTTCGTTGAGCAACGCATCACGTTTTTGGTAGCCGGCGAACGCGGCGGCAAGCAAATCATCCTGGGTCCAGCTGTCACGCTCGAAGGTGTCGATCAGACGCCCTGCCGACAGCACCCCAATGCGGTCACAGATCAGCATCAGTTCGCGCAGGTCGCTGGACACCACCACCAGTGCTTTGCCCTGACGGGTCAACTCACCGAGCAATGTATAGATGTCGAACTTGGCGCCGACGTCGATGCCTCGGGTCGGCTCGTCGAACAGCATCACCGTGCAGTCGCGTTCGAGCCAACGGCCGATCACCACTTTCTGCTGATTGCCGCCGGACAATTCCGAGACCAATTGCGTCGTACTGGAACTGCGAATGCGCATGGCATCGATCTGACGCTGGGCCAGCGACATCTCGTCACCGTTGTTGACGAAGCCGCCGCTGGAAATCACCGGCATATTGCCCAGGGCAATATTGGCGCTGATCGATTGCGTCAGCAGCAGGCCCTCGCCCTTGCGATCTTCGGTGATCAGCGCGATGCCATGACCGACCGCGTCGGCTGGCGAACGAATATCCACCACCTGAGCCGGCGAACCCAGCGCGACGGTGCCGCTGTCAGCTGTATCGGCGCCGAAGATCAGGCGCAGCAACTCGGTGCGCCCTGCCCCGATCAAACCGGAGATCCCGAAGATCTCGCCGGCGCGCACCTCGAAGGACACATCGCGAACCTTGTCGGAACGGGTCAGCCCTTTGACCGTCAAGGCCGGAGCACCGATATTGCGCGGGCCCATGTCGATGTGCTCGCCCAGCTCACGGCCGACCATCAGGGTGACCAGTTGCTCGCTGTTGTAATTGGCCATCGGCTCGACACAGACCAGGTTGCCGTCGCGCAATACCGCGATGCGCTGGGCCACCCGTGCCAGTTCTTCGAGACGGTGGGAAATGTAGATGATCGCCACGCCGCGCGCCTGCAGGCGAGTGATCTGCTCGAAGAGCATTTCAACTTCACGGGCCGTCAGCATCGCGGTCGGCTCGTCGAGGATCAGCACATGGCAATCGCCGATCAGGTTGCGGGCGATTTCCACCATCTGCTGGTGACCGATACCCAGCTCACCGACCAGGGTGTCCGGATCGATGGCATCGAGGCCGACCTGAGCCATGGCCTCGATCGCCGCCCTGCGCAGTTGCTTGCGGCTGATCCAGCCACCGAGGCTGGGCAGGTTGTCGAGGAACAGGTTTTCCGCCACCGACAATGTCGGCAACAGATTGAGTTCTTGCATGACCATGCGCACGCCCAGCTTTTCAGCCTGGCTGCGGCTGCCGGGGCAGTAATCCTGCCCCTGGAATCGCATCTGGCCGGTGGTCGGCGTGACCAGCCCGCCAATGATTTTCGACAGCGTACTTTTGCCGGCACCATTCTCGCCGGTCAGCGCCAGCACTTCGCCGCGCATCAGCGTCAGGTCGATGCCGGTCAGGACAGGTTGAGCGTAGGTCTTACCGATACCGCTGACCGAGAGGACAGCGTTCGGGGCGGAAACTGACATAAAAACTCTCCATGCGCCCGCCCCAAGGGGCGAGCACCGTTGTGTCGCCAGAAAGACTACTTGGTAACCAGCTCTACCGGAGTTTCGATGACGCCGTTGGCGCCGCTATCGACTTTCTCGCCCTTGATGATTTTCAGCGCGGTCTCAATGCCGAACACTGCTTGCCGGGCAGCAAACTGGTCGGCGGTGGCCAGGACACGGCCATCCTTGAGCATTGGCTTGATCGCATTGATGTTGTCGTAACCGACCACTTGCACCTTGCCGGCCTTGCCGGCGGCACGTACGGCAGAGACCGCGCCGACCGCCATGCTGTCGTTGCCGGCAAGCAGGGCCTTGATGTTCGGGTATTCGCTGAGCATCGACGAGGCCACTTTGCCGCCCTTGTCGATTTCCCAATCGCCGGACTGCAGGGACACGACTTTGATCTGCGCCGCTTCCATCGCATCCTTGAAGCCGGCAGTGCGCTGCTGGGCGTTGGTGGTGGTGGAAACGCCTTCGATGATGCCGACTTCGTCACCGGCCTTCAGTTGCTTGGCCAGGTATTCACCCACCAGGCGCGCACCTTTGCGGTTGTCCGGGCCTACGAATGGAACGGTGATGTTTTTGCTTTTGACGACAGCCGGGTCCAGCTGGTTATCGATGTTGATCACGGTGATACCGGCATCGACTGCTTTCTTGATGACCGGGACCATGGCCTTGGAGTCTGCCGGAGCGATGACCAGCGCGTTGACCTTGGACAGGATCATTTGCTCGACGATGCGCGTCTGGCCGGCCGTGTCCGTTTCGTCCTTGATGCCGTTGGAGATCAGCTCGAAGTCGCCGGAATGGTCTTTCTGGTAGGCCTTGGCGCCGTCTTCCATGGTCAGGAAGAACTCGTTGGCCAGGGATTTCATGACCAGCGCGACTTTAGGTTTTTCAGGGGTTGCGGCGAATGCCGAAGAGACAGGCAACGCGGCGGATGCGGCAGCCAGCATAGCGACAGCGAGAAGACGTCCAGCGAATGGCAGCTTCATGGGTTCACTCCGATCTTATGATTATTCTTAGCAACGCTTGCGCTGGATCATCAATGGATCAACCCATCGACGGCGACCGCGCAAACGTTTGCGTAGACCGAACTATGCGAACCCTGCCGAGATTTGTCAACGCCCCGTTCCGTGTCTCGGTTGGCAAAAGCCAACCCCGTTTTGCCTCACGCCGTGGTGTTGACCAGACCGCCGCCGCTGGAATCCTTGGCCAGCTCCTTGACCAGATTGCCGGTCACTTGCGCCAGCGCAGCGCTGGTATTGGCGATTTGCCCCTGGATTGTCATGACTGCGCTGGCCTTGGCTTCCGGGGTCGAATAATTCGCCGCCTGAGCGGCCGCCAGTTGCTGTTGCTGTTCGCGCAGTTGCTGCTGCAGTTCCTGCATGCGCTTGAGCAATACCTGCACCGCAATACTCTGACTGCTGGTTTTCTCGGATTTGCTTTCGCTCTGAGCCGCCGCGCCGCCACCGGTTCTGACCTGCTTGTCGTCGCCCTGCTCTTCGCCCAGCGCCTGGGCCGAGGCGTCGGATGTTGCTTCACTCAAGTCGTTGATGGTCGCCGGGGATTTACCCCCGATAGTGATTGCGCCTGCATTTGCAAAACCGACAGTAAACGACATGTGAACTCCTGAAAAAATAGATCCTTTAAAGGAGCATCGACCTGTGCGGGGTTTTCTTTAGCACCGATTTTCGATTTTGCAAGGCGACCTTCTCAATGAAGGTCGGTGAGCCGAACATAAAAGCTGAACATATTCGGAAACCCGGACAGCCAGGCGCGAAGTATCGCCAGCCACGGCAACAATATTGATAAAAATCATCAGGTTAAAAGATCACCTTCTCCAGCGTCCGACTGGTACAGATCCTGCTCTTCTTCTACACCCCCGGCGTTCAGATCTGCTTGGGGCGCTTCTAGATGAACTTGCATCTGCACCGCCTCACTACTAGAGAAAACAATAATGAAATCTGCCTTCAACACTTTTATTCCGGGCGCCTTGGCCCTGCTTATGCTTCTGCCTACAGCCCTTCAGGCAAAAGAAATCGAAACCCAACAGAAACTGGCGAACGTGGTGATCCTGGCCACCGGCGGCACCATTGCCGGCGCGGGCGCCAGCGCCGCCAACAGCGCCACCTACCAAGCGGCGAAAGTCGGCATCGAACAATTGATCGCAGGAGTTCCGGAACTGAGCCAATTGGCCAACGTTCGCGGCGAACAAGTCATGCAGATCGCATCCGAAAGCATCACCAACGACAACCTGCTGCAACTGGGACGTCGCGTGGCTGAACTGGCCGACAGCAAAGACGTCGATGGCATTGTCATCACCCACGGCACCGACACCCTGGAAGAAACTGCTTACTTCCTGAACCTGGTGGAGAAAACCGACAAGCCGATTATCGTCGTCGGCTCCATGCGCCCTGGCACCGCCATGTCGGCCGACGGCATGCTGAACCTGTACAACGCCGTCGCCGTGGCCAGCAGCAAAGACGCGCGCGGCAAAGGCGTGTTGGTGACCATGAACGATGAAATCCAGTCGGGTCGCGATGTCAGCAAAATGATCAACATCAAGACCGAGGCGTTCAAAAGTGCCTGGGGCCCGTTGGGCATGGTGGTCGAAGGCAAATCCTACTGGTTCCGCCTGCCGGCCAAGCGTCACACCACGGACTCGGAATTCGACATCAAAACCATCAAGAGTCTGCCTGACGTCGAAATTGCCTACTCCTATGGCAACGTCAGCGACACCGCCTACAAAGCCCTTGCGCAGTCGGGCGCCAAAGCCATCATCCACGCCGGCACCGGCAATGGCTCGGTATCGTCCCGCGTGGTTCCCGCCCTGCAGGCCTTGCGCAAAGACGGCGTACAAATCATTCGCTCTTCTCACGTCAATGCCGGCGGTTTCGTGCTGCGTAACGCTGAACAGCCTGACGACAAGTACGACTGGGTTGTTGCTCACGACCTGAACCCGCAAAAAGCCCGCATCCTGGCCATGGTCGCACTGACCAAGACCAACGACAGCAAAGAGCTGCAACGGATGTTCTGGGAGTACTGATTCGCCCGCGCCCGACCCGTTCGCGGTCGGGCACCGCTGTCACCACTCGCCAGTCCTGGCGAGTGGTTCACGACCTCTTTCCGATAAAAAATCTCCCTTCGCCCTACACCAAACGGAAAAAACCACTGTCAGAAGATTTTCTTGAATTTTAAGCAGTTGCGAAAATGCCTACAGTTAAATACTGTATGCACGTACAGCTTAATAAGGATAACTCCGTGGCCACTACCTCCGCCTCTCCTGACGCTTACGAACGCCTGGGTATGCGCATTCAGAAAATCATCAATTCCCCCACCGCCCAGAAAGCCAAAGCTGCACTGATCTTCCGTCTTCCGGACGAACCCGTGGATGAGTGGGAGCGTTTGCTCGAAGAAATCGACGAGAACGACAACGTCACCCTCGCCCATCGCGACGATGGCGGCGTGCAGATTTTCTGGGTTGTGCCGAAGGAAGATTGAGTCAATGAGCGTCCGCTGGCTTGCTTTGCTGTTTCTGCTCATCACCCTTGGCGCCCAGGCTGGCGCCCCACGCACCTTCAACGAAGCCAAGAAAGTCGCCTGGAAGTTGTACGCTCCGCAATCCACCGAGTTCTATTGCGGCTGCAAATACACCGGCGACCGCGTGAACCTCGCCGCCTGTGGTTATGTGCCACGCAAAAACGCCAAGCGCGCCTCGCGCATCGAGTGGGAACACATTGTCCCGGCCTGGCAGATCGGCCATCAGCGTCAGTGCTGGCAACAAGGAGGTCGCAAGAACTGCACGCGCTACGACCCGACCTATCAAAAAGCTGAGGCCGACCTGCACAATCTGGTACCCAGCATCGGCGAGGTGAATGGCGATCGGAGCAATTTCAGTTTCGGCTGGCTACCCGTGCAATCGGGTCAATATGGCTCGTGCCTGACTCAGATCGACTTCAAGGCGAAGAAGGTCATGCCCCGCCCTTCCATTCGCGGCATGATCGCCCGAACCTATTTCTACATGAGCAAGCAGTACGGCTTACGCCTGTCGAAACAGGATCGGCAATTGTACGAAGCCTGGAACAAGACCTACCCGGTTCAGGCATGGGAACGTCAGCGCAACCAGAGCGTGGCGTGCGTGATGGGCCGCGGCAATGAGTTTGTCGGCCCCGTAGACATGAAGGCTTGCGGCTAACCGGCTGCCAGCACTTTCTCCCGGCAGATTGCGCCCCGCACAAACAAAAACGCCCCGACCGAAGTCGGGGCGTTTTCATGTGCGGCTAAGGCTTAGCGCGGGAATGCTGGCGGGTTTACACCGGCCATGTCTTCCATCACGCGAACTACCTGGCAGCTGTAACCGAATTCGTTGTCGTACCAGACGTACAGAACAACGCGGTTGTCGTTGCAGATGGTCGCTTCAGCGTCCACTACGCCTGCGTGGCGCGAGCCCACGAAGTCGGTGGAAACCACTTCCTGCGAGTTGACGAAGTCGATTTGCTTATGCAGATCGGAGTGCAGCGCCATGTAGCGCAGGTACTCGTTCATCTCTTCACGGGTGGTGGCTTTCTCAAGGTTCAGGTTGAGAATGGCCATCGACACGTTTGGCGTCGGAACACGAATCGCGTTACCGGTCAGCTTGCCGGCCAGTTCAGGCAGCGCCTTGGCGGCAGCCGTGGCAGCACCGGTCTCGGTGATCACCATGTTCAACGCGGCACTACGGCCACGACGATTGCCTTTGTGAAAGTTGTCGATCAGGTTCTGGTCGTTGGTGTACGAGTGAACCGTTTCAACGTGACCGTTGACGATGCCGAACTTGTCGTTGACAGCTTTCAGCACCGGCACGATGGCGTTGGTGGTGCAGGAAGCGGCAGAAACGATCTTGTCGTCAGCGGTGATTTCACCGTGGTTGATACCGTGAACGATGTTCTTCAGCTTGCCTTTGCCAGGCGCGGTCAGAACAACGCGGTCGATACCCGGGCAGGCCAGGTGCTGACCCAGGCCGTCGGCGTCACGCCATACACCGGTGTTGTCCACCAGCAACGCGTTTTTGATGCCGTACTGGGTGTAATCCACTTCAGTCGGGTTCTTCGCGTAGATAACCTGGATCAGGTTGCCGTTAGCGGTGATGGTGTTGTTGGCTTCATCGATGGTGATGGTGCCGTTGAACGAACCGTGCACCGAGTCGCGACGCAGCAGGCTGGCACGCTTGACCAGATCGTTCTCGGCGCCCTTGCGGACAACGATGGCACGCAGACGCAGGCCGTCGCCACCACCGGTTTTCTCGATCAGGATGCGCGCCAGCAGACGACCGATACGACCGAAGCCGTACAGGACAACGTCGGTGCCGGTACGACCGGAACCATTCTGCTTGCCGACCACATCAGCCAGTTCATCACGGACGAACGCTTCGGCGGTACGGCCATTGCCTTCGGCCTTGAATTTGACGGCCAACTTGCCCAGATCTACCGAAGCAGCGCCGAGCTTGAGCTCGCTCATTGCCTTGAGCAGCGGGAATGTTTCGTGGACGGACAATTCGCTGTCATCGGACTGGCGATGGCGAGCAAAGCGGTGAGCTTTGAGAATCGCGATGACAGACTGGTTGATCAGACTGCGGCCATAGATCGAGCTCACCACGTTGTTATTGCGGTAGAGCTGACCGATAAGCGGAATCATCGCTTCTGCGAGTGCTTCACGGTCGATCCATTCACCAAGACACTGGTCGGGCTTCTGAGTCACGGGAACCTTCCACATGTAGGGGCAGAAAAAAGGGGCTACATTATGCCGCCGAGTGCCTCCCGTAGCAATGCGCGCCTGTCGCACGAGCGGTAACAAAATTCCGTTCAAAAAAATCACGTCCCGCGCCAGCCCAGTAAATACGGGGCTTTCAGCACAGTCAATTTTTCGACGATCACGCCACAGTGTCCGTAACCATCCGTAACACCGAGCGGTTTTGGCACTACATTTCCAGTATTAAATCGCCAGTTTTTGTCATTACCACTACATTTTGCTCACCCTGTGTATATAGACACAGTCTGCAACTGACAGCCGGCACCCGAGACCGTTACAATTACCGACTTTGTCGCAACGCTTGGAGCTCAACCTTCCGTGCCCGTTCTGCGTCTACCGCTTCTCCCTGCCGCGGCAGGTAAACAGCACTGGGGCAACCTGCCCGGTGCCGCCCTGAGCCTGGCCATCGCCGAGGCCGCCAGCGCTGCCAAGCGCTTTACCTTGCTACTGACCGCCGACAGCCAGAGTGCCGAACGGCTGGAACAGGAGCTGAGTTTCTTCGCCCCGGATTTGCCTGTTCTGCACTTCCCCGACTGGGAAACCCTGCCCTACGACCTGTTCTCGCCACACCAGGACATCATCTCGCAGCGTATCGCCAGCCTGTATCGGTTGCCGGAGCTGGCGCATGGCGTTCTGGTGGTGCCGATCACCACTGCCCTGCACCGTCTGGCGCCGACCAAATTCCTGCTCGGCAGCAGCCTGGTGCTGGATGTCGGCCAGAAACTCGATGTCGAGCAGATGCGCACCCGGCTTGAGGCCACCGGTTATCGCTACGTCGATACCGTGTACGAGCATGGCGAATTTACTGTGCGTGGCTCGCTGATCGACCTGTTCCCGATGGGCAGCAAGTTGCCTTATCGCATTGACCTGTTCGACGACGAAATCGAAACCCTGCGCACTTTCGACCCGGAAAACCAGCGTTCCATCGACAAGGTCGACTCGGTCAAACTGTTACCGGCCAAGGAATTCCCGCTGCAGAAAGAAGCCGTGACCCGTTTCAAGGCGCGGTTTCGCGAGCGCTTCGATGTCGACTTCCGTCGCTGCCCGATTTTCCAGGATTTGAGCAGCGGGATTACGCCGGCGGGCATCGAGTACTACCTGCCACTGTTCTTCGAGGAAACCTCCACTCTGTTCGATTACCTGCCCCAGGACACGCAAGTGTTTTCCCTGCCGGGCATCGAACAGGCTGCGGAAAATTTCTGGAACGATGTGCGCAACCGCTATGAAGAGCGCCGCGTCGATCCGTCCCGTCCTTTACTGCCACCGGCCGAGTTGTTCCTGCCGGTGGAAGACTGCTTTGCGCGCCTGAAGAGCTGGCCCCGTGTGGTGGCCAGTCAACAAGACGTCGAAACCGGTGTCGGCCGCGAGCGCTTCCCGGCTCAGCCGCTGCCGAACCTGGCCATCGAAGCCAAGGCCACTCAGCCGTTGGCGGCGCTGGCCAGTTTCCTCGACGAATTCCCCGGCCGCGTGCTGTTTACCGCCGAGTCCGCGGGCCGTCGTGAAGTGCTGCTGGAATTGCTCGAACGCTTGAAGCTGCGACCGAAAACCGTCGACAGCTGGCCGGACTTTGTCGCCAGCAAAGAGCGCTTGGCGATCACCATTGCACCACTCGACGAAGGCCTGTTGCTGGACGACCCAGCGCTGGCCCTGGTTGCCGAAAGCCCATTGTTCGGTCAGCGCGTAATGCAGCGCCGTCGCCGCGAAAAACGCGCCGACGCGAACAACGATGCGGTGATCAAAAACCTCACCGAGCTGCGCGAAGGTGCGCCGGTGGTGCACATCGATCATGGTGTCGGCCGCTATCTGGGGCTGACGATCCTGGAAATCGACAACCAGGCCGCCGAGTTCCTGACCCTCGAATACGCCGAAGGCGCCAAGCTGTACGTGCCGGTGGCCAACCTGCACCTGATCGCCCGCTACACCGGCAGTGACGATGCCTTGGCCCCGCTGCACCGCCTTGGCTCCGAGACCTGGCAGAAAGCCAAGCGCAAGGCCGCCGAACAGGTGCGCGACGTGGCCGCCGAGTTGCTCGACATCTATGCCCGCCGCGCCGCTCGCGAGGGTTATGCCTTCGCCGACCCGAAAGCCGATTACGCGACCTTCAGCGCCGGTTTCCCGTTCGAAGAAACCCCGGACCAGCAAACCACCATCGAAGCGGTGCGCGAAGACATGCTCGCGCCGAAACCGATGGATCGGCTGGTCTGCGGCGACGTCGGCTTCGGCAAGACCGAAGTGGCCATGCGCGCGGCGTTCATCGCGGTGCACGGCGGTCGTCAGGTGGCGATTCTGGTGCCGACCACCCTGCTCGCCCAGCAACACTACAACAGCTTCCGCGACCGCTTTGCCGACTGGCCGGTGACGGTGGAAGTGATGAGCCGTTTCAAGTCGGCCAAGGAAGTGAACGCCGCAGTTGCGGACCTGGCCGAAGGCAAGATCGACATCGTTATCGGCACACACAAGCTGCTGCAAGATGACGTAAAAATCAAAAACCTGGGGCTGGTGATCATCGACGAAGAGCACCGTTTCGGTGTCCGTCAGAAAGAACAGCTCAAGGCACTGCGCAGTGAAGTCGACATCCTGACACTGACCGCAACGCCGATTCCGAGGACGCTGAACATGGCGGTGTCGGGCATGCGCGACCTGTCGATCATCGCCACACCGCCGGCCCGTCGCTTGTCGGTGCGTACCTTCGTCATGGAGCAGAACAAGAGCACGGTCAAAGAGGCCCTGCTGCGTGAGTTGCTACGTGGCGGCCAGGTCTACTACCTGCACAACGATGTGAAGACCATCGAGAAATGCGCCGCCGACCTCGCCGAACTGGTGCCGGAAGCGCGGATCGGCATCGGCCACGGGCAGATGCGCGAACGTGAACTCGAACAGGTGATGAGCGACTTCTATCACAAGCGCTTCAATGTGCTGATCGCCTCGACCATCATCGAGACCGGCATCGACGTGCCGAGCGCCAACACCATCATCATCGAACGCGCCGACAAGTTCGGCCTGGCCCAGTTGCACCAGTTGCGTGGCCGGGTAGGTCGCAGTCACCACCAGGCGTATGCTTACCTGCTGACACCGCCACGCCAGCAAATCACTCCCGACGCGGAAAAGCGTCTGGAAGCGATCGCCAACACCCAGGACCTCGGCGCGGGCTTCGTGCTCGCCACCAACGACCTGGAAATCCGTGGCGCCGGCGAACTGCTGGGCGACGGCCAGAGCGGGCAGATCCAGGCCGTGGGTTTCACGCTGTACATGGAAATGCTCGAGCGTGCGGTGAAGTCGATCCGCAAGGGCGAACAGCCGAACCTCGATCAACCGCTGGGTGGCGGTCCGGAAGTCAATCTGCGTGTACCGGCGTTGATTCCTGAAGACTACCTGCCGGACGTTCATGCCCGACTGATTCTCTACAAACGCATTGCCTCGGCCACCGATGAGGAAGGCCTCAAGGACCTGCAAGTGGAGATGATCGACCGCTTCGGCCTGTTGCCGGAACCGACCAAGAACCTGGTGCGGATCACGGCGCTGAAATTGCAAGCCGAACAGCTGGGCATCAAGAAAGTCGACGGCGGCCCGCAAGGCGGTCGGATCGAGTTCGCGGCACAGACCCCGGTCGACCCGCTGACACTGATCAAACTGATCCAGAGCCAGCCCAAACGCTACAAATTCGAAGGCGCCACGATGTTCAAGTTCCTCGTGCCGATGGAGCGCCCCGAAGAACGCTTTAATACTGTAGAGGCGCTATTCGAGCGCCTCATTCCGACCACTGCTTGAAGGACGCCGCATGCGCCTGTTTCGCTCACTGACCTTGCTGATGACGTTGTTGATGTCGCTGCTCGCCTCGACCGCGTTTGCCGCTGATCTGTATCAGGTTGAAATGATTCTGGTACGGCAAAACGCCGTGCCTGCCATCGTCAGCCGCGCCGCGCCAGAAGACTGGGCTGCCGGTGCCCAACGCATCAGCCCCGACAGCTTTCGCACGCCAAGCCTGAATGCCGAAGTGGAAAAACTCACTGCCAGCAACGAGTACACGGTGTTGCTGCACAAGGCCTGGCAACAGAACCTGGGTGAAGAAGCCAGCAAAATCGCGATCAGCGAAGGCAAGGAACAGTTCGGCCAATTCCCGATCGAGGGCACGTTGAACCTGAAACTGGGGCGTTTCACTGACGTCGACGCCGACTTCTGGGTCAATCAGATTGACGCCAACGGCATGGTCACCGCCAGCGAACGCCTGAAGCAGGAAAGCCACACCAAGAACGGCCTGCTGAACTTCCTCGACAATGGTCACCTGGGCCTGTTGATCAAAATCACCTCGCTGACCGCCCCTGCACCTCGGCCAGTCCCTGATGAAATTCCGGACTGATTGAAGCCCTTATGTCCTCCGCGACCCTGAGCAAACCCCTGGCAACATCCTGGGTCAGCCGATTCAAGGAACAGAGCCTGGAACGTGGCCGTCGCTACGCACTGGAGAACCGCGTCAGGATCGTCGAAGTCGGCGATGCCACCATCATCGCCAGTTGCGAAGGCTCTGGCGGTAACGTTTACCGTCAGACCATTCGCCTGCGCGAGTCGGCCAAAGGCACCTTGCTGATGATCGACGCCACGTGCACCTGCCCGGTTCACAGCAACTGCAAACATTGCGCAGCGGTGCTACTGCAAGTGCAGGAAACCCTCGCGTATCCGGCGGCCGCGAAAGACGCCGAACTGCTGGAAAAACTTCAGGCCGTATTGGAAAACCGTAGCCCGAAAGCGCCGCCGCAAGTGCTGGTGGACAACGTGCAACCGGTGCCGCGCCTGTGGCTGGCGAGCATCGAGTTCAGCGCCTTCGAACCGCGCAACGGAAAAATGCAGCGTTACATTCAGCATCGCGCGGCGCTGTCCTTCAGCTATCTGGACGAATACGTCAGCGGACAGAAAAACGCTGACATCCTGATTCGTCAGGAGACACAGACGCTGCGGATAAAACGTCACCCGGAAGTCGAACAGACCTACAGGGAGCAGCTGCGGATCCTCGGTTTCAAAGTCGCCACCCGACAAAGCAAGGCCTTGCCGGAAAGTGCCGGCGAACTCTACGAGATGGTCAACGACAGCGCCTGGCTGACCTTCACCCTCAATGAGCTGCCGAAGTTGCGCACCCAAGGCTGGGAGTTGCAGATCGACGAGGATTTCGGCTTCGACCTGACCGCCGTGGACGACTGGTACGCCACCGTCGAGCAGGCGCCGGAACGCGACTGGTTCGACCTGGAACTGGGGATCATCGTCAACGGCGAACGCCTGAGCCTGCTGCCGATCCTGTTGAACCTGATGCGCTCCCACACCGAAATCCTCAATCCGGAACGGCTCGCCCGACGTCGCGACGACGAACTGATCCTGGTGAACATTCCACAACGTCGCAGCACCGACCAGGGCCCGTTGCAGGTCGCCCTGCCCTTCGGCCGCCTGAAACCAGTGCTGGCCACCCTTGGCGAGTTTTACCTGCAAGAGCCCGGCGAAACCACGCTGCGCCTGAGCAAGGCCGACGCCACGCGACTGAACCCGCTGGAAGGCCTGCCGCTGCTCTGGGAAGGTGGCGAGCAGATCCGCACCTTTGCCCAGCGCCTGCGCGACATCAAGGACCACACCGCCGCAGCGCCCGAAGGCTTGAATGCCACCTTGCGCCCGTATCAGCTGGAAGGCCTGAGCTGGATGCAGTCGTTGCGACAACTGGAAGTCGGCGGGATTCTCGCGGACGACATGGGCCTGGGCAAAACCCTACAGACCCTGGCACACATTCTCAGCGAGAAGAATGCCGGGCGCCTCGATCGGCCGTGCATGGTGGTCATGCCCACCAGCCTGATTCCGAACTGGATCGACGAAGCGGCGCATTTCACGCCGCAACTCAAAGTGCTGGCGCTGTACGGCGTCAGTCGCAAAAAGCATTTCGATAACCTGGCCGATTACGACTTGATCCTGACCACCTATGCACTGCTGCCCAAGGACGTCGAACGTCTGGCCGCGCAGCCGTTGCACGTACTGGTGCTGGATGAAGCGCAGTACATCAAGAACCCCAACAGCAAGGCCGCCCATGCGGCCCGTGAGCTGAATGCTCGCCAGCGTTTGTGCCTGAGTGGCACGCCGCTAGAAAACCACTTGGGCGAGCTGTGGTCGCTGTTCCACTTCCTGCTGCCGGGTTGGCTCGGTGATGTGAAAAGCTTCAACCGCGATTACCGCGTACCGATAGAAAAGCGTGCCAGTGAAGTACGACTTCAACACCTGAACGGTCGGATCAAACCGTTCCTGCTGCGCCGGACCAAGGAACAAGTGGCCACCGAACTGCCGCCGAAAACCGAAATCGTCCATTGGGTCGAGCTCAACGAAGCCCAGCGCGATGTGTACGAAACCATGCGCCTGGCCATGGACAAAAAAGTCCGCGACGAGATCACCCGCAAAGGCGTGGCACGCAGCCAGATCATCATTCTTGAGGCACTGCTGAAGCTGCGTCAGGTGTGCTGTGATTTGCGCCTGGTCAACGATGCTGCCCTACCCGCTCGCGGCAGTACCTCCGGCAAACTCGATAGCCTGATGGAAATGCTTGAAGAGCTGTTCGAGGAAGGTCGGCGGATTCTGCTGTTCTCGCAGTTCACTTCAATGCTGTCGCTGATCGAGGACGAACTGAACAAACGTGGCGTGGCGTATGCAATCCTGACCGGCCAGACCCGTGACCGACGCACGCCAGTCAAGGAATTCCAGAGCGGCAAGCGTCAGATCTTTCTGATCAGTTTGAAGGCTGGCGGTGTGGGCCTGAACCTGACCGAAGCCGATACGGTGATTCACTACGACCCTTGGTGGAACCCGGCGACGGAAAATCAGGCGACGGATCGTGCGTATCGCATTGGTCAGGAGAAGCCGGTGTTCGTCTACAAGATGATTGCCAGGGGCACGGTGGAAGAGAAGATTCAGCATCTGCAGAAGGAAAAATCCGATCTGGCCGCAGGCGTGCTGGATGGACGCAAGACCGGGGACTGGAAGTTGCAGAGCGATGATATCGAGGCGTTGTTTGCGCCGTTGCCGGAAAAAATCGATAAGTAGCAGGGATAGTCAGATCGCGATTACGAGCAGGCTTGCCCCCACAGGGTGAGCATCAATCCTGCGGGAACCTGCTCGCGAAAGGGGTCTTCTGAAATCGGACATGTCCTCCTGTAGGAGCGAGCGATGCGGCGACCCGACTTGCCCGCGAAGGCGGTGTGTCAGTCAACGTCGATGTTGAATGCGCTGACGCCTTCGCGGGACAGCAAAACAATGCTGTTGATGACAGAGTTTACGATAAGTAGGACTCGCGCTGGGATTCGATCAGGGTCAGAGCAGCCTCCCAGGCCAGGTCGATGATGTTGTCCTGTTCATCGCGGTCAAACTGTTCGGCGGTGTGCGCACAGACTTCCGGAGACGGGTAATGCAGCGCCGAACCACCGGCCAGCGCTTGAACCTGTGCCTGACAGGCACGCTCCAGGAAGTGAATTTCCTGAAATGCCTGGGCCACGCCGGAGCCACCGACCAGCAGGCCGTGATTACGCAGGATCATCGCCCGATGCGGCCCCAGATCGGCAATCAGACGCTCGCGCTCATCCAGCGACAGGGCAATGCCTTCATAGGTGTGATACGCCAACTTGCCGTAAAACTTCAACGCGTGCTGACTGATCGGCAACAAGCCGTGCTTCTGCGCGGCGACGGCCATGCCGGCGGCGGTGTGAGTGTGAATCACACAGTTTAGATCCGGGCGAGCCATGTGGATTGCCGAGTGGATCACAAAGCCTGCGGCATTGACCCGATGACCTTTGTAGGCCGGATCGACCACTCGCCCTTCCTGATCGATGCGCACCAGATCCGAGGCGCGCATGCGGTCGAAAATAACCCCGTAGCGGTTGATCAGAAAGTGATGCTCAGGCCCTGGAATACGCAGGGTAATGTGGGTGTCGATCAGGTCGGTCATGCGAAAGTGCGCGACCAGGCGATACAGCGCGGCCAGTTCGCAACGGGCTTGCCATTCAACCGTGCCGATGTGTTCAGGTTTGCTCACGAATACACCTCTTTAGCAGCGCACTCTCTGGCGCTTGTGAGCTTTATCGCTTCCATGCCAGGATTAGTCAATTTTCATATTCTTATCTTTACTATTAGCACTGCTACTACATGGAATCTTTATGCCGTCCACTTCGAACCCGTGGGTTGGTCGCCGCTTTCTGAATGACCGTCTCGACTGGAACCTGCTGCGCACTTATCTGGTGATCGGTCAGGAAGGCAGCATGAGTCGGGCCGCCGCGCGGCTGCACATCACCCAGTCGGCGGTCAGCCAGGCTTTGAAGCGTCTGGAAGAACAACTGGAATGTGTGTTGATCGCCCGCAGTGGAAGGCGGTTCGATCTGACGGAAACCGGGGAAGAAGTCCTGCGCATTGCAACGGACATTTACGGCGATATTTCACGCCTGGGAACGGTGCTGGAGAGTCGGCACGACGACGTGGTCGGCAAGATCCGCATCCTCACCGTCAGCGGCGTGCAAGCACGACACTACGATGAGTTCCTCGCCGACTTCCATGAAACCCACCCGAAAGTCGAGCTGGAAGTTGAGGTGATGGGCAGTTCGAACATCATCAGTTCGTTGCTGCAAAAGACCGCGACCATTGGCGTCGGATTATGCCGTTTACCGCAGCCGCGACTGGAACAGAGGGTATTGTTTCGCGAGCGTTATGCGTACTTTTGCGGGCAGCGTCATCGACTTTTCGGACAAGAGAATCTGACCCTTGAACAGCTCGCTGCAGAGAACTTCGTCAGTTTCACCAGCGATCAGCTCGGCGGCAATCTTTCACCCCTGACCCTGTTTCGCGACCAGCAAGGCTTTACCGGCAAGATCGTTGCGTCATCCACCAGTTTCGAAGAGATTTACCGCTTGATCTGCGCAGGGTTTGGTATTGGGTGTTTGCCAACTCATCTGGTGCGCAGGGATGTCGAGCAAGGTTTGCTCTGGCGTTTGCCGCCGGAAGACGGCGTGGTGGATTTCGATATCCAGCTGTTGTGGAATCGCGAGCAGAAGATGAATCAGGCCGAAACCGTGTTCCTGGAAAGCTTCCAGCACATGCTCAGCATTCGGGAGCCTGTGCTGTGAAGCCTTGATCCTTAAACGTGAGGGTCGCCCGGGGCTTTGCTCGGCGCGGCGTATTGCGGCTTCAGGTGGCCGTCCTGATCAAGTAGCCAGGCATCCATGATCTGCCGCACCACAGGGCCGGCGACGCGACCACCGGCCTCGCCGTTTTCGATCATCACCGAGATGACAATCTGCGGATGTTCGGCCGGAGCAAATCCGACGAACAAGGCGTTGTCGCGGTTGCGCTCCAGGGTTTTCGCCCGGTTGTAGCGTTCACCCTGCTTGATCGCCACCACTTGCGCGGTGCCACTTTTGCCGGCGATGCGGTACTGCGCGCCCTCCGCCGCCGCTCGGGCAATCCCGCGCGCGTCGTGCATCACCATCTGCATGCCGTGGTTGACCTGCTCCCAGTCACGCGGATCCTTGAGCAGGATGTTCGGCATCGGATGCTCGTCCACCGGCGCGACGCCATCCACGGTCTTGGCCAGGTGCGGCCGGTTCCATACACCTTTGTTGGCGATCAGCGCGGTGGCCTGTGCCAGCTGCAGAGGAGTGACCTGCATATAGCCCTGGCCAATGCCGAGGATCACTGTCTCGCCGGGGAACCATGCCTGTCGCCGCGTGGCGCGCTTCCAGGCCTGAGACGGCATCAACCCGGGAGACTCTTCGAACATGTCCAGCGAGACCTTCTCGCCCAGGCCGAACATCGCCATGTAGTCGTGCAGACGATCAATGCCCAGCTTATGGGCCAAATCGTAGAAGTAGGTGTCGTTGGAGCGCATGATCGCCGTGTCCATGTTCACCCAGCCATCACCACTGTGATTCCAGTTACGGTATTTATGATCAAAATCCGGTAACTGGTAATAGCCCGGATCGAAGACTCGGGTCTGCGGGGTTACGACTCCGGCGTCGAGGCCGGCGATCGCCACTTCCGGCTTGATGGTCGAGCCAGGTGCGTAGAGCCCGCGCAGCACGCGATTGAACAGCGGCCGGTCGATGGAGTCGTGCAGTGCCGCGTATTCCTTAAAGCTGATGCCCGTCACAAACAGGTTCGGGTCGAAGCTTGGCTTGCTGACCATGGCCAATACTTCGCCGGTCGACGGATCGAGAGCGACCACCGAGCCACGCCGATCGCCCAATGCCTCCTCGGCGGCTTCCTGAAGTTTGACGTCGAGGCTCAGGACGATGTTTTTGCCGGGGATCGGGTCGGTATGCTTGAGCACTCGCAGCACGCGGCCCTGGGCATTGGTTTCGACTTCTTCGTAACCCACATGGCCGTGCAATTCTGATTCGTAGAATTTCTCGATACCGGTTTTGCCAATGGATTGGGTGCCACGGTATTCCACCGTGTCCAGGGCTTTGGATTCTTTTTCGTTAATGCGACCGACGTAGCCGATCGAATGCGCAAAGTGCGCGCCCATGGGGTAGTGGCRAACGAACTGCGGCTCTACATCGATTCCGGGCAGACGGAACTCGTTGACCGCGAGTACGGCGATCTGTTCTTCGCTGAGCTCATAGAACAGCGTGACCGGGACGAAGGGGTGCCTGGCCTGCTTCATCGCCTTGTCGAACAGTGTACGGTCCTCGGCCGGCAGGTGCAGGAGGTTGACCACTTCATCCAGCTCGCGTTTGACATCGGAAGCGCGTTCGCGGGTGATGGTCAGGTTGAAGCTGGGCCGGTTGTCTGCCAGGACCACACCATTGCGGTCGTAGATCAGCCCACGAGTTGGAGTGATCGGCAGGACATGGACGCGGTTGTTTTCGGAGATTGTCGAGTGATAGTCGAACTCGACAACCTGCAGGACGTACATGCGCACCACCAGCGCGCAAGTAATGGCGGCGACGAACAAGGCGCAGGCCATCAGTCTTTTGTTGACCAGGAGCGTCTCTTTCTCGTGGTCCTTGATTGGTATCGGTCCGGGCATTTCTGCAGCAACTCTTTGACTATAAACGGGAGTACCGATCCGTAGGCTTGCAGTCAGTCCGTTGAAACGAGCTGCACCATACCAAAAACGGCATGGTTTTTAGCGCGCTCTGCCGAAGTTTCACGAACGATGCGACCATTACCAGGGATGGCCATCCGCTAGCCCTCTGTTGCCAAAGCACTTTCCTACGGGCAAAACAAAACCCCTACCTGCATACGCAGATAGGGGTTTCGGAATTTAATCTTGACGATGACCTACTCTCACATGGGGAAACCCCACACTACCATCGGCGATGCATCGTTTCACTTCTGAGTTCGGGATGGGATCAGGTGGTTCC
>NZ_JBFTML010000023.1:0-72429 GCF_056396925.1 Pseudomonas sp. 05N433
CGCACGAACAGTCAGGTTAGTCATGATGAACAGCGATTATCAGGGCTGATTGAGTCGTGATGATAACAATATGCAACTTAATCACGGCTGAACGTCGGCAAATTGCCCTCCATTTCGACCATCCGCCCGTCACCGCTGTTAGTCGGGGGGCGCGACAGCTATAATCTGCCGCTTTATTCTTTACCAAGCCTAGCAAAGACCATTACAGACCATGACTGAGTCCGTTCTTGACTACATGACCCGTTTGGGTCGCGCCGCCCGCGAAGCTTCCCGCGTGATCGGCCGTGCCAGCACCGCGCAGAAAAACCGCGCCTTGCAGGCGGCCGCCAATGCGCTGGATGCTGCGCGCGCCGAGCTGACCGCAGCCAATGAACTGGATTTGGCCGCTGGCCGCACCAATGGTCTTGAGCCGGCCCTGCTGGAACGCCTGGCGCTGACCCCGGCGCGCATCGACGGCATGATCGTCGGTTTGCGTCAGGTCGCGGCCTTGCCGGACCCGGTCGGCGCGATCCGCGACATGAGTTACCGGCCGTCGGGCATTCAGGTCGGCAAGATGCGCGTGCCGTTGGGCGTGATCGGGATCATCTACGAATCCCGGCCTAACGTGACCATCGATGCTGCCAGCCTGTGCCTGAAGTCCGGCAACGCGACCATCCTGCGTGGCGGCTCCGAAGCGATTCACTCCAACCGCGCCATTGCCGCCTGCATCCAGCGCGGCCTGGCCGAGGCCGATCTGCCGGCCGCGGTGGTGCAAGTGGTCGAAACCACCGACCGTGCCGCCGTCGGCGCGCTGATCACCATGCCCGAATACGTCGACGTCATCGTGCCCCGCGGCGGCCGTGGCCTGATCGAACGGGTCAGCCGCGATGCCCGCGTGCCCGTCATCAAGCACCTGGACGGCATCTGTCACGTCTACGTCAGTGCCCACGCCGATCTGCCGAAAGCCCAGCGCATCGCATTCAACGCCAAGACTTACCGTTACGGCATCTGCGGCGCGATGGAAACCCTGTTGGTCGATCAGGCCGTCGCCAAAGAGTTTCTGCCGGCGATGGCTGCCCAGTTCCGCGAAAAAGGCGTCGAGCTGCGCGGTTGTGAGCGCACCCGGGCGATCATCGAGGCCGTCGCGGCCACTGAAGAAGACTGGACTACCGAATACCTGGCGCCGATCCTCTCGATCCGCGTGGTCGACGGGCTGGACCAGGCCATCGAGCACATCAACCAGTACGGCTCCCATCACACCGACTCGATCGTCAGCGAAAACCTGGCTGACACCCGGCGTTTCGTGGCTGAAGTCGATTCGTCCTCGGTGATGATCAACACCCCGACCTGCTTCGCCGATGGCTTCGAATACGGATTGGGTGCCGAGATTGGCATTTCTACTGATAAGCTGCACGCCCGCGGCCCGGTGGGCCTCGAAGGTCTGACCTGCGAGAAGTACATCGTGGTCGGTGACGGTCAGCTGCGCGGCCAGGAGTCGCTCTGACTTGGGCGACCTCGACCCGTCAGCCCCAGTGACCGCCAGCGAGCCCCGGCCTCGACGCATTGGCGTACTGGGCGGGACCTTCGACCCGGTGCACATCGGCCATTTGCGCGGTGCGCTGGAAGTCGCCGAATCGCTGGCTCTCGATGAGTTGCGTCTGACACCCAGTGCCAGGCCGCCCCATCGGGACAAGCCGCAGGTATCGGCGAAGGACCGTCTGGCGATGGTCAAGTGCGCGGTGGCCGGTGTGGCACCGTTGGTGGTGGATGCCCGCGAATTGCAGCGGGACAAGCCGTCCTACACCATCGACACCCTGGAACTGATGCGCGCCGAACTTGCCGCTTCAGACCAGGTTTTTCTACTTTTGGGCTGGGACGCATTTTGCGGCCTGCCCACTTGGCACCGCTGGGAAGAGTTGCTCCAGCATTGCCACATCCTGGTGCTGCAACGCCCGGATGCCGACAGCGAACCGCCGGATGCCTTGCGCAACCTGCTGGCAGCACGTTCGGTGAGCGACCCGCTGGCCCTCAAAGGGCCGAGCGGACAGATTGCATTCGTCTGGCAGACACCGCTCGCGGTATCCGCCACCCAGATCCGTCAACTGCTGGCCAGCGGTAAGTCGGTACGTTTCCTGGTGCCCGACGCGGTCCTGGCCTACATCGATGCGCACGGACTTTACCGTGCGTCGAACTGAAAAAGGGCGCGCTTCAAGGCACGTGAATGCGTGTATCGAAGCGCCCGAACATACGAGCAAAACGAGTTTTATATGACTGACAAAGACGTAAACAAAGTAAAGCGCAAGGGCACATTCAAGAGCGCACCGCTGCCAGTAGAAGCACCAACTGGCGCGCCACTGGCCGGCGAAGAGCTGGTCAAGGTTGCCGTAGCGGCCCTGGAAGACGTCAAGGCCCAGGACATCCAGGTGATCGACGTTCGTGAAAAGCAGAGCATCACTGACTACATGATCATCGCCACCGGTACGTCCAACCGCCAGATCGGCGCGATGCTGGACAAGGTCCGCGAAGCCGTCAAAGCCCAAGGCGTCAAGCCGCTGGGTGAAGAAGGCAAGGGCGACAGCGACTGGGTGCTGCTGGATATGGACGACGTCATCGTGCACATGATGACTGCCTCGGCGCGCCAGTTCTATGACCTGGAACGCCTGTGGGCCGGTGCCGAGCAAAGCCGTTCTGCCAGCGCTGCACACCACAGCCCTGAGAACACCCATGAGCATTTCACCAAGCTCAACAAAGACCAGCAATAAGGGAACGCTGTGCGACTGCGACTGATCGCCGTCGGTTCACGCATGCCCAAGTGGGTGGAAGAAGGCTGGCATGAATATGCCAAGCGTCTTCCTTCCGAGCTGGCGCTGGAACTGGTGGAAATTCCGCTCAACACCCGCGGCAAGAACGCCGACGTGGCGCGCTTTATCCGTCAGGAAGGCGAAGCCATGCTGGCCAAGGTCGGGCCGAACGAGCGCGTTGTCACCCTCGAAGTCCACGGCAAGCCCTGGAGCACCGAGCAACTGGCGGTCGAACTCGATCGCTGGCGGCTGGACTCGCGCACGGTGAATTTCATGGTCGGCGGCCCCGAGGGGCTGGCGCCGGAAGTCTGTGCCCGGGCGGATCAACGCTGGTCGTTGTCGCCGTTGACGTTGCCGCACCCGTTGGTGCGGATTCTGATCGGTGAACAGCTGTATCGTGCCTGGACAGTGCTGTCCGGCCACCCTTACCACAAGTAGTTCTGCCCTCATGTCCCAGCCGATCCGCATCAAGGACCACGAAAAAGACGCCCGTCTGGTGCGTGGCCGCGTCGTGTTCGGGGCTATTACGGTGGTGACGCTGATCGGCGTGCTGATCGCGCGGCTGTATTTCCTTCAGGTGATCCAGTACGAGTACCACTCGACCCTGTCGGAAAACAACCGCGTCCATGTGCAGCCGATTCCGCCGACTCGCGGGCTGATCTACGACCGCAATGGCGTGGTGGTGGCCGACAACCGGCCCAGCTTCAGCCTGAGCATGACCCGTGAACGCTCCGGCGACTGGCAGCAAGTGCTCGACGTGATCGTCGAAGTGCTGGAGCTGACGCCCGAGGACCGGGTGATCTTCGAGAAGCGTATGCGTCAGGGGCGTCGGCCGTTCGAGCCGGTGCCGATCCTGTTCGAGTTGACCGAAGAGCAGATCGCCCGCATCGCGGTGAACCAGTTCCGTCTACCCGGTGTGGAAGTGGTCGCGCAGCTGGTTCGTCACTATCCGCAGGGCGCGCACTTTGCGCACTCGGTGGGATATATGGGGCGGATCAACGAGAAAGAGCTCAAGTCTCTGGACCCGGTGAGTTACAGCGGTACCCATCAAATTGGCAAAACCGGCATCGAGCGCTTCTACGAGCCCGAATTGCACGGTCAGGTCGGTTACGAAGAA
Source organism: Pseudomonas sp. 05N433 (assembly GCF_056396925.1). Taxonomy (NCBI): domain Bacteria; kingdom Pseudomonadati; phylum Pseudomonadota; class Gammaproteobacteria; order Pseudomonadales; family Pseudomonadaceae; genus Pseudomonas; species Pseudomonas sp. 05N433. Next base: position 3,898 of record NZ_JBFTML010000023.1, read on the forward strand.
GTCGAGACCAACGCCCGTGGCCGTGTGCTGCGGGTACTCAAACGTACCGAGCCGATTTCCGGCAAGGACATCGTCCTGAGCCTGGACATCAAATTGCAGGAAGCTGCCGAAGCCGCGCTTGGCGGTCGCCGTGGTGCGGTGGTAGCGCTGGACCCGAAAACCGGTGAGGTGCTGGCGATGGTCAGCCAGCCGAGTTTCGATCCGAACCTGTTCGTCACCGGCATCAGTTTCAAGGCCTACTCCGAGCTGCGTGACTCCATCGACCGGCCACTGTTCAACCGCGTGCTGCGCGGTCTGTACCCGCCCGGTTCGACCATCAAGCCAGCGGTGGCGATTGCCGGCCTGGATGCGGGCGTGGTCACGGCGTCGACCCGGGTGTTCGACCCGGGCTACTACATGCTGCCCAACTACGATCACAAGTACCGCAACTGGAACCGTACCGGTGACGGCTTCGTCGATCTCGACACGGCGATCATGCGTTCCAACGACACCTACTTCTATGACCTGGCGCACAAGCTGGGGATTGATCGGTTGTCGTCCTACCTGAGCAAATTCGGCATTGGCCAGAAGGTCTCCCTGGATATGTTCGAAGAGTCGCCGGGGCTGATGCCGACACGGGAATGGAAGCGCGTGACCCGTCGTCAGGCCTGGTTCCCGGGCGAGACGCTGATTCTGGGGATCGGTCAGGGCTACATGCAGTCCACTCCGTTGCAACTGGCGCAGGCCACGGCACTGGTGGCCAACAAGGGTGTCTGGAATCGTCCGCACCTGGCCAAGACCATCGAGGGCGAGAAGCCGAAGGATGAACATCCGATGCCGGACATTATCCTGCGCGACCCGTCGGACTGGACCAAGGTCAATCACGGTATGCAGCAGGTAATGCACGGTGCCCGGGGTACGGCGCGCAAGGCGTCGATCGGCGCGCAATACCGGATTGCCGGCAAAAGTGGTACGGCCCAGGTGGTTGCGATCAAGCAGGGCGAGAAGTACGACCGCTCCAAGGTGCAGGAGCGCCACCGCGACCACGCCTTGTTCGTCGGCTTCGCGCCGGCCGACAACCCGCAAATCGTGGTGTCGGTGATGGTCGAGAACGGCGAGTCCGGCTCCGGCGTCGCCGCGCCGGTGGTGCGTCAAGTGATGGACGCCTGGCTCCTCGACCAGGACGGACGACTGAAAGCCGAATACGCCAGCCCTATCAGTGCGGAGGCTACGGCCCGTGAAGAATAATTTCGATCGCATGCTCTCCAGCGAGGATGTGATGCGTCGCCGTGCGACGCTGTTGCAACGCCTGCACATCGACGGCCCGCTGCTGATCCTGCTGCTGACCCTCGCCGCCGGCAGCTTGTTCGTGCTGTATTCGGCCAGCGGCAAGAGCTGGGATCTGCTGGCCAAGCAAGCCACTTCCTTCGGCATCGGTCTGATATCGATGATCGTCATCGCCCAGTTCGAACCGCGCTTCATGGCCCGCTGGGTGCCGCTCGGCTATGTGGTCGGCGTGATCTTGCTGGTGGTGGTGGACGTCATGGGCCATAACGCCATGGGGGCCACCCGCTGGATCAATATCCCCGGGGTGATCCGCTTCCAGCCCTCGGAATTCATGAAGATCCTGATGCCGGCGACCATCGCCTGGTATTTGGCCAAGCGTTCCTTGCCACCCCAGCTCAAGCACGTGGGGATCAGTCTGGTGCTGATCGGTGTCCCGTTCATTCTGATCGTGCGTCAGCCCGACCTCGGCACTTCGTTGCTGATCCTCGCCGGTGGCGCATTCGTGCTGTTCATGGGTGGCCTGCGCTGGCGCTGGATCCTCAGCGTGATCGCCGCCGCCGTGCCGGTGGCCGTGGCGATGTGGTTCTTCATCATGCACGACTATCAAAAGCAGCGAATCCTGACCTTCCTCGACCCCGAGAGTGATCCGCTGGGCACGGGCTGGAACATCATTCAGTCGAAAGCGGCCATCGGTTCCGGTGGCGTGTTCGGCAAGGGCTGGTTGCTCGGTACCCAGTCGCACCTGGATTTCCTGCCAGAAAGCCACACCGACTTCATTATTGCGGTCCTGGGTGAAGAGTTCGGCCTGGTCGGTATCTGCGCGCTGTTGCTGATTTACCTGCTGTTGATCGGTCGCGGGCTGGTGATTACCGCCCAGGCCCAGACGTTGTTTGGCAAATTGCTTGCGGGCAGCCTGACCATGACGTTTTTTGTTTACGTTTTCGTCAACATCGGTATGGTCAGTGGCCTGTTGCCGGTGGTGGGGGTGCCGTTGCCGTTCATTAGCTACGGAGGAACTTCGCTGGTGACGCTACTGTCAGCGTTTGGGGTTTTGATGTCGATCCATACCCATCGCAAGTGGATCGCGCAGGTTTGAATAAGGTGAAGATTTCAATGCAAGTAATGCGTGGCTGGGCGACTCGATACGCACCGTGGGTCGGCCTGGTGAGCATCCTTGGTTCCGTGCAGGAAGCATTGGCCGGCGATTACGAAGGCTCACCCCAGGTGGCCGAGTTCGTTGGTGAAATGACCCGTGACTACGGCTTTGCCGGTGAACAGCTGATGGGCGTGTTCCGCGAAGCCGAGCGCAAACAGTCGATTCTGGACGCGATCTCCAAACCCGCCGAACGCGTCAAGCAGTGGAAAGAATATCGCCCGATGTTCATCACCGACGCGCGCATCGCCCGTGGCGTGGACTTCTGGCGTCAGCACGAGGCGGTGCTGGCTCGCGCCGAGCAGGAATACGGTGTGCCGGCGCAGGTGATCGTCTCGATCATCGGCGTCGAAACCTTTTTTGGTCGCAATACTGGCAATTATCGGGTGATCGACGCCTTGTCGACCCTGGGTTTCGACTATCCTCCCCGTGCTGATTTCTTTCGCAAGGAGTTGCGTGAATTCCTGCTGCTGGCCCGTGAAGAGCAGGTCGACCCGTTGACCCTCAAAGGCTCCTATGCCGGAGCCATGGGCTTGCCGCAATTCATGCCGAGCAGCTTTCGCGCCTATGCGGTGGATTTCGACGGTGACGGCCACATTAATATCTGGAACAACCCCGATGATGCCATCGGCAGCGTCGCCAGTTATTTCAAGCAACACGGCTGGGTCGCCGGCGAACCTGTGGTCAGCCGTGCCGATGTGCGCGGCGATCAGGTGGACGAGGGGCTGACCGACGGCATCGAACCGACGAAAACCGTCGGGGAGTTGCGGGCGCTGGGCTGGTCGAGTCATGATGCGCTGCGCGATGATATGCCGGTCACGGCTTTCCGCCTGGAAGGTGACAATGGCCCTGAATACTGGATGGGCCTGACGAATTTTTACGCGATCACGCGTTATAACCGCAGCGTGATGTACGCCATGGCCGTACATCAACTGTCTGAACAGCTGGTCCAAGCACGGGGCGTCAAGTAATGCGGGCATTGCCTATGAATAAACCCCTGAAGCTCATGGCATTCGCCGCGTTGGCGGTGCTGGTCGCCAGTTGTTCGACCAGCCGCTCACCGACTCAGAAGTCTTCCACCGCCGTTCGTTCGGCCCCCGGCCTGGACATCAACCGGGCGCACAAGGATGGCGCACCCTGGTGGGACGTCGACGTATCGCGCATCCCGGATGCCACGCCGACCCTGCACAGCGGTCCTTATAAAGCCAACCCGTACACCGTGCTGGGCAAGACCTACTTCCCGCTGCAGGAATCCAAGACCTACGTCGCGTCGGGCACGGCGTCCTGGTATGGCACCAAGTTCCACGGCCAGAACACCGCCAACGGCGAGGTGTATGACCTGTATGGCATGAGCGCCGCCCACAAGACCTTGCCACTGCCAAGTTACGTTCGGGTGACCAACCTGGACAACAACAAGACGGTGATTCTGCGGGTCAATGACCGTGGGCCGTTCTATTCAGACCGGATCATCGACTTGTCCTACGCGGCCGCCAAGAAGCTTGGCTACGCTGAAATCGGCACGGCGCGGGTCAAGGTCGAAGGCATCGACCCGCAGGAATGGTGGGCGCAGAGAGGTCGTCCGGCGCCGTTGATGCTCAACGAGCCGCAAGTGGCGCAAAATGCCGCGCCGACCATGACCGCTTCCACTGGCACCGTCGAGCAATGGACGCCACCGCCGCAGCAACACGCCGCGGCCGTTGTGCCCGTGCAGATCGATGCAAAAAAAAACGCTTCTGTACCAGCCTCTGGCCAGTATCTGCAGGTGGGCGCGTTCGCCAACCCGGACGCTGCAGAGCTCCTGAGATCGAAGCTCAGCGGGATGGTGAGCGCTCCGGTGTTCATCAGCTCGATCGTGCGTAACCAGCAGACTCTGCATCGGGTGCGCATGGGGCCGATCGGCTCTGCGGGTGAAATCCAGCAGGTGCAGAACAGCGTGCGGCTGGCCAATCTCGGTTCACCGAGCCTGGTCAGCGCCGAGTAACACGTAGTACTTGATTGACGGTTCGCTTGCAGTTTTGGGGGGCGAACCGGGTTGTTGGCTCGTTGAAGAACAAAAGCCCGGCAAGGGTTACAGAGTGAGCAACTGAACACGTGACAGCTTTTTGAAAAGTTGTCTGATTAGTTTTGCCCTAGGGCAGTTTCCATTAGCGATTTCGAGAGACGGATGAACATCACCACCTTTGCCAAACGCCTGTGCCTGCTAGTCCCGCTGCTTCTCTCTCCCGCGGCTTTCGCGGTCGAGATGATGCCGTCGCCACCGCAATTGGCCGCCAAAGCCTACGTACTCATGGACGCCAGCAGCGGCAACGTGCTGGTAGAGAACAACGGTGACCAGCGTCTGCCGCCGGCCAGCCTGACCAAGCTGATGACCGCGTATATCGCGACCCTGGAAATCCGTCGTGGCCAGATCGGCGAAAACGATCCGGTGACCGTCAGCGAGAACGCCTGGCGTACCGGTGGTTCGCGGATGTTCATCAAGGTCGGCTCGCAAGTTACCGTCAGCGACCTGCTGCACGGCATCATCATTCAATCGGGCAACGACGCCAGTGTTGCGCTCTCCGAGCACATCGCCGGCAGCGAAGACGCATTCGCCGACCTGATGAACAAAACCGTTGCTGATCTGGGCATGACCAACACCCACTTCATGAACCCGACCGGTCTGCCGAACCCGGAGCACTACTCGTCGGCTCACGACATGGCCGTGCTGGCTCGCGCGATCATCCACGAAGACCCGGCTCACTACGCGATCTACTCGCAGAAAGAGTTCTTCTGGAACGGTATCAAGCAGCCTAACCGCAACCTGCTGCTGTGGCGCGACAAGACTGTCGACGGTCTGAAAACCGGTCACACCGACGAAGCCGGCTACTGCATGGTGTCTTCGGCCGTACGTGATGGCATGCGTCTGATCGCCGTGGTGTTCGGCACCAACAGCGAAGTGGCTCGTGCTGCCGAAACCCAGAAGTTGCTGACTTACGGTTTCCGCTTCTTCGAAACCCAGACCTTCTATCAGAAAGGCGCCGAGCTGGCTCAGGCACCTGTCTGGAAAGGCACCACCAATCAAGTCAAGGCCGGCCTGGCTGAAGACCTGACTATGACCTTGCCAAAAGGCCAGCTGAAGAAGCTTGCTGCCAGCATGACCATGAACCCGCAACTGGTTGCACCCATCGCCAAGGGCGACGTGATCGGTAAAGTCGAAGTGAAACTGGACGACAAAGTGGTGCACAGCGCCGACCTGATCGCTCTGGACGCAGTCGACGAGGGTGGTATCTTCCGCCGCATGTGGGATAGCATCCGTCTATTCTTCTACGGCTTGTTCAACTGATAGTGTGCACCTGCATGGCCCCACGCTGATCCGGCGTGGGGCCTTGCTGTCGCCACGGCTTACGCTTACGAGGCCGTTACGCCATGACCGATACCGAAGTAAAGGCGCCTAAGATCGAATTCCCCAACGTTGATTACCCGGTTAAGGTGATCAGCGATACGGGTGTGGGCAACAAAGACAAGATCATCGAGATCGTCAAGAAACACGCGACGATCAACCATGACCGCGTTGATGAGCGCCAAAGCACCAACGGCAAGTACACCACGATTCAGTTGCACATCGTCGCCACCGACCAGGACCAGCTGTACAACATCAACAGCGAACTGCGGGCTACCGGCTTCGTGCACATGGTGCTGTGATGCCTGGCACGCTGGGCTTTCGCGAACTTGGCCAGATGGCTTACGAGCCAGTCTGGCATGCCATGCAACGCTTCACCAACGAACGCGGCAGCGATGCCGCCGACGAGATCTGGCTGGTCGAGCACCCTCCGGTGTTCACCCAGGGCCAGGCCGGCAAGGCTGAACACCTGTTGCTGCCAGGCGATATTCCGGTGGTGCAGGTCGACCGCGGTGGGCAGGTGACCTACCACGGTCCGGGCCAGTTGGTGGCCTACCTGTTGCTGGATGTGCGCAAGCTGGGGTTCGGCGTGCGTGACCTGGTCAGCCGCATGGAGCAGTGCCTGATCGAGTTGCTGGCCAGTTACGGCGTGACCGCATCCGCCAAGCCGGATGCACCGGGTGTCTATGTCGATGGCGCGAAAATCGCGTCCTTGGGTCTGCGGATCCGCCACGGTTGTTCCTTTCATGGCCTGGCCCTGAACGTGGATATGAACCTGGAACCGTTTCGACGGATTAATCCCTGCGGCTATGCCGGGCTGGCGATGACCCAGCTGCGCGATCACGCAGGACCGATTGAATTTGCCGAGGTAAGTGCCCGGCTGCGCGCGCAGCTCGTCAAACACCTCGACTATGCTGAGCAGACGACCCTAACGGGCGGAATCGATTGATATGACTACTGATGCAGTGCAAACCATGATCCCGACGCTCGATGTCACCGAGCGTCCGGCCCCGCGTGCCAAGGTTGAAGCCGGCGTCAAGCTGCGCGGCGCCGAGAAGGTTGCACGCATCCCGGTGAAGATCATCCCGACCACCGAACTGCCGAAGAAACCTGACTGGATTCGCGTGCGCATCCCGGTTTCCCCGGAAGTCGACCGCATCAAGGCCTTGCTGCGCAAACACAAGCTGCACAGCGTTTGCGAAGAAGCATCCTGCCCGAACCTGGGCGAGTGCTTCTCCGGCGGCACCGCGACCTTCATGATCATGGGCGATATCTGCACCCGTCGTTGCCCGTTCTGCGACGTTGGCCATGGTCGTCCGAAGCCACTGGACGTGAACGAGCCGGAAAGCCTGGCCATTGCCATCGCCGACCTGAAACTGAAATACGTGGTCATCACCTCGGTAGACCGTGACGACCTGCGTGACGGTGGTGCCCAGCACTTTGCCGACTGCATCCGTGAAATCCGCAAACTGTCGCCGAACGTACAGCTCGAAACCCTGGTCCCGGACTACCGTGGCCGCATGGACGTCGCACTGGAAATCACCGCCGCCGAGCCGCCAGATGTGTTCAACCACAACCTGGAAACCGTGCCGCGCCTGTACAAGGCTGCGCGTCCGGGGTCGGATTACCAGTGGTCGCTGACCCTACTGCAACGCTTCAAGCAGATGATGCCGCACATTCCGACCAAGTCCGGCCTGATGCTGGGTCTGGGCGAAACCGACGAAGAAGTCATCGAAGTCATGAAACGCATGCGCGAACACGACATCGACATGCTGACCCTGGGCCAGTACCTGCAACCGTCCCGCAGCCACTTGCCGGTCCAGCGCTTCGTGCACCCGGACACCTTCGCCTGGTTTGCCGAGGAAGGCTACAAGATGGGCTTCAAGAACGTCGCTTCCGGCCCGCTGGTACGCTCCTCGTACCACGCCGACGAGCAGGCGAAGCTGGTCAAGGCCGAATTGATGTCGTCCTGATTCCGCGCTGAGAAAAGAGCACGCCCGCAAGGTTAGTCCTTGCGGGCGTTTTCATTGGCGGTGCCCACATCCTCTGCAGGCTTTTCCTGCAAGCCGTGGTGCGACTGACCCTCTTTTGTTTATTCCCGTTCCTGACTACTGTGTGCTGAAGCATTCACACAGGGAGAATCATGGATGACTGCTCGACCGACCCACACCCTTTGTCCTCACGTCCCTGTTCCGGCCTTGCCGCCTGCAGGGCTGATCGGCGTCATTGCGCCTGCCGGCCCCGCTGCCCTGGACACCGGTAAAGCGATTGCCTGGATGCGCGCTCGCGGCTATTCGCTGCGAGTGTTCCCCGGTGTTTACGAGAAAGACGCCTACCTGGCCGGCAGCGACGATGTGCGGCTCAATGACTTGCACGCGGCATTTACCGACAGCGAGGTCGACGCCATCATCTGTTTGCGTGGCGGTTACGGTACGCCGCGTTTGCTCGATCGGATCGATTTCGAGTTACTGCGCAACAATGCCAAACCGTTCATCGGCTATAGCGATATCACTGCACTGCATCTGGCAATCAGCCGTTATGCGGGTTTCGTGACGTTTCACGGCCCGATGCTCAATGCTGACCTGCTGGGTGACAAGCAGAAACCCACCGAGTCCTCGTTTTTCAACATGTTGCGCGGGCAAGTGACGGCGGACAGCGTGCTGGCGCACCCTGTGGCCTACCCGTTGACGACCGTCTCGCCAGGCATTGCTCACGGGCGTTTGCTGGGGGGCAATCTGTCGATGATCGCCGCGACCATGGGCACGCCTTACGAGATCGACGCCGAGGGCGCCATCCTGTTCATCGAAGACATCAACGAGCCGCTTTATCGCATTGATCGGCTGCTGACCCACTTGCGTCTGGCCGGCACGCTGCACAAGTTGCGCGGGGTTCTGGTGGGGGATGTGGCGGGCGTGGACACCATCGCGCTGGAGGGCTTGCTCAAGCAGACCTTCGCGTCGTTGCGCATACCCGTGCTGGCGGGGTGGCGCAGCGGGCATTGCGATCCGAACCTGACGTTGCCGATGGGGGCACTGGTCAGGCTGGATGCGGGGAGCAAGACGTTGGTGTTGGAGCAGGATGTGGTGATCAAGTAACAACACATCGCAAAAAAGATCGCAGCCTTCGGCAGTTCCTGCAGGTGTACACAAAACCCTGTAGGAGCTGTCGAAGGCTGCGATCTTTTGCTTTTAGCGGTTACGCAAACCTTCGAGCAACTTGTGCGTAGGGTACCCATCCGCCGGCCAGCCAAACGACTGCTGCGCGCTGCGGATTGCTTTACGGGTATTGGCGCCGATGATGCCGTCGGGGGTGCCGGCGTCATAGTTCCGGGCGCTCAGCAGGGTTTGCAGCTCGATTCGCTCGGTACGGCTCAGCGGCAAGTCATCTTTTGGCCATAGACCGTTGATCAGGCCACCGCCATTGAAGCGCTCAGACAACAAGCTCACGCCCAAGGCGTAGGACGAAGAGTTGTTGTACTTGAGGATTGCGCGGAAGTTATCGAAGATCAGGAATGCCGGGCCGCGATAGCCTGCCGGCAGGAGCAGGGCGGCCGACAGGTGTTCGGAACCGGCCGGAACCTGGACACCATTGGGCAGGGTGACCCCCAGTTGCTGCCACTCGGCGACGCTTTTGCGAATCGCGCCATCGGCCAGGACGTAATTGAAGCTGCTCGGCAGTTGGACTTCGAAGCCCCACGGCTGGCCTTTCTGCCAGCCAGAGCTTTGCAGGTAGTGCGCGGTCGAGGCCAGTGCATCAGCGGCGCTGTTCCAGATGTCACGGCGGCCATCGCCGTCGAAGTCTACGGCGTGGGTGTTGTAGGTGGTCGGGATGAACTGGGTCTGGCCCATGGCGCCCGCCCAGGAGCCGAGCATTTTCTCGGGTTCAATATCACCCTGTTGCAGGATTTGCAGGGCAGCGATCAGCTGCGCATGAGCAAAGCCTGGGCGTCGACCTTCATAGGCCAGGGTTGCCAGGGAGTTGATCACAGACTTGTTACCCTGGAACTGACCGAAGTTACTCTCCATGCCCCACACCGCGACCAATGCCTGACGGTCGACGCCATAGCGCTGTTCGATGCTTTGCAGGATATCGGCGTACTGGCTGACCAGTGCCTGACCTTTGCGTACCCGCAGCGGCGACAGCGCGCCATCGAGGTATTCCCACACCGGACGAGTAAATTCCGGTTGGCTGCGGTCGGCACGGATCACGCTGGCGTCCAAGCTGACATTGGCAAAGGCACGGTCGAACAGGTCGGCGCGAATGCCGGCGGCGAGGGCGTCTTTGCGAAAGCCCGCCTGCCATTCGGCAAAGGTCTGGGTGGGCTGGATGTCGAGATCCTCACCAGTCGGAACCACTGGCGGAACGACCGCAGGGGCCGTGGCAACGGCTTGGGTTTGAAGCGGCTGGGCGTCGGCGGCGGTGGGTTTTTCCGCGCAGGCGACAAGCAGAACGAGGCTGGAGGCAGCTATCAATTGGCGAAGGTGCCAACGACGGGAAAGACAAAGGGGCATGCACAGGTCCAGAGGATACGAATCAGGTGCAGACCTTAACATGTTGAGCGATGGCTTGCCTTTCAGGCTGCCAGAAAGTAAGAAGCCTCCCAGCTATTAGACTGGAAGGCTTCGCGGCGGTAGCTGCCTTTGCCCTTGCCGGCTCGTTCCTGACGGCTGCGGAACAGTGGCTGGGCGATGATGGATTTGGCCTTGTTGGGGCCATGCTTGGATGGCTTTTTACTCATGATGATCTCTCGCAAGTGAGTGGATTTTGCGGGACAAATCATCGGCCGAAGTTGGGGTTCTGTCTAGTCCCTGGGATATGTAGGAAATGATGGCTTGTGGCGAGGGAGCTTGCTCTCGTTCGGCTGCGGAGCAGTCGTAAAACCGTTTCGGGGTCGCTTCGCAACCCAGCGGGAGCAAGCTCCCTCGCCACAGAGGTTGGTGCAGGCTGGAAAACAGGTTATTCGGCAGGCAACGACAATCTCTGCCCAGCCATCAACAACGTCAACCGGCTCAAACTCATCCAGGGTGAACCCGCCGCCTGGCCTTTGATCTGCGCGTCGATGCGCTGTGCTTCAAGCAGCAATTGCGCCCAGCGTTGTGCCGAGTAGCGTTGCAGTGCCTTGCTAATCAGTGGTTTGCGCTTGTCCCAGACCGGCGGTCGGGCCTGGCTGAAGGCTTTGTCCAGCGGCACGCCCTGGCTGTATTGCAGCGACAGGTTGGCCAGCAGGCGCAGTTCACGGGCCAGCGCCCAGAGAATCACCGGCGGTTCGACGCCTTCGCCGCGCAGCCCTTCGAGCATGCGCAGGGCATGAGCGGCTTCGCCGTTGAGGATCGCGTCGGTCAAGCCGAAGACGTCGAAGCGCGCGCTGTCGGCCACCGCCGCTTGCACGGTTTCGACGGTGATCTGACCACCTTCGGCCATCAGCTTGAGCTTTTCGATTTCCTGGGCGGCAGCCAGCAAGTTGCCTTCGACCCGAGCGGCGATCAGTTCGACGGCGTCCTGGCTGGCGGAAAGCCCGGCCTGGGACAGTCGTTGACGAATCCAGCTCGGCAACTGGTTGGTGTCCACGGGCCAGATTTGCACGAACTGAGTCTGCGGACCTTCGACCAGCGCCTTGCCCCACTTGGTTTTCTGCGCACTGCCATCAAGCTTGGGCAGGCTGATCAGCAGTAGCGTGTCTTCTGCCGGGCGCGAGCAGTACTCGATGAGCGCGGCGGCGCCTTTGTCACCAGGTTTGCCGGAGGGCAGGCGCAGTTCCAGAAGACGTTTTTCGGCGAACAGCGACATGCTTGCACCAGCCTGCAGCAGCGTACCCCAGTCGAAACTGGCGTCGGCGGCGAAGACCTGGCGTTCATCGAAACCTTGTTGGCGAGCAGCGGCGCGAATGGCGTCGGCGGCTTCCTGGCACAGCAGTGGGTCATCGCCACTGATGATGTAGACCGGCGCAAGAGCGCCTTGCAGGTGTTTACCGAGTTGGGCGGGGGCGAGTTTCATAAGAGGAGGCGAACGGGGCGCCTGAGCGCCCCGTAAGTCTTATTGCTGCGGCAGTTCGACAGGCGACTGACGCGGAGTCTCCGCTTCAGCCTTCTGCGCTGCTTCCAGCGCGGCGGCTTCAGCCTTGGCCCGGGCGTCGGCGGTCTGTTGCAGCTGCTCCAACTGAGTCGGAGTGAGCTGTTGCAGACGCAGCATCATGCGTTGAACCAGTTCACGACGAGTCTCGCGGCGGGCATCGTTGGCTTCCTGGTCGGAACCTACCAGGTTGTTGCCATCGTGGATGAACACCTTCTGCACTTCAAGCTTGTCGCTCAGCAGTGGCAGGCCACCTTGACCACGGATGTCGTAATTGAGCACGGTGTTCACCTGGTACTCGCCAGTACGGCCGGCACCGGCATAGCTGAGGATGCGCTGGCTTTCCTGCTCATCGGTCAGCACCAGTTTGTAAGGTGCGCCGCTGTAGACCCGGACGCCGCTGCTTTCCAGTACCTGACGCAATTGTGTCACGGTTTCGCCGTAGGCATTGCGGGCACTCAGGTCGAGTTCCTTGATCGCCAGTTCGGTGGTTTCGGTGCCACGCAGGTGGAAACCGCAGGCGCTCAGCAGGACTGCAAGGCCCATCACCAGCAAATTGCGTTTGATCATCTTGTTGCTCCCCTTGAAACCATGTGGGCCGGTCAAGCGGCCCGAAAGGTTTTACTCGGCGCCAGGCTCACCTGGCGCCCGATCCAATTTTTAGCTGGCGACGATATTGACCAGTTTCCCGGGCACTACGATCACTTTGCGAATAGTCAGGCCATCGACGAAGCGGAGGACGTTTTCGTTGGCCCGTGCGGCGGCTTCGACTTCTTCGCGGCTGGCGCTGGCTGGCATTTCGATGTGGCCGCGCAGCTTGCCATTCACTTGAATGACCAGTTGCAGGCTGTCCTGTACCAGGGCGCTTTCGTCCAGCACCGGCCAACCGGCGTCGATCACCGGGTCGGCGTGGCCCAGGCGATGCCACAGCTCGTGGCTGATGTGCGGGGTGATCGGGGCCAGCAGCAGAGTCACGGTTTCCAGGCCTTCGTGAATCAGCGCGCGATCCTGTTCGGTGCCTTGCGGGGCTTTTTCCAGCACGTTCATCAGCGTCATCACCTGGGCGATGGCGGTGTTGAATTTGTGATTCTGGCCGACGTCGTGGCTGGCCTGCTTGATGGCCTGGTGGATCGAACGGCGAATGGCTTTCTGCTCGTCATTCAGGCTGGCGACATCCAGTTTTCCCGGCAGGCCCTGAGTGACGTGCGCTTGAGCCAGGCGCCAGACGCGCTTGAGGAAGCGGTGCGAACCTTCTACTCCGGAGTCGGACCATTCCGCGCTCATGTCAGGTGGCGAGGCGAACATCATGAACAGGCGGCAGGTGTCTGCACCGAACTGGTCAATCATCGACTGTGGATCGACGCCGTTGTTCTTCGACTTGGCCATCTTCTCGGTGCCGCCGATTTCCACCGGCAGGCCATCTGCGATCAGCTTGGCGCTAATAACCTTGGCCTTGCTGTCGCGTTCGAGTTCGACGTCCGCCGGGTTGAACCAGGTGTAGGCACCGTTGGCTTCGCGACGGTAGTAAGTCTCGGCGATCACCATGCCCTGGGTCAGCAGGTTCTTGAATGGCTCGTTGGAGCTCACCAGGCCTTCATCGCGCATCAGCTTGTGGAAGAAGCGCGCGTAGAGCAGGTGAAGAATCGCGTGTTCGATACCGCCGATGTACTGATCCACCGGCAACCAGTGGTCGGCCGCCGATTTTTCTACCAGGCCACCTTCAAAGTGCGGCGAGGCGTAACGGGCGTAGTACCACGAGGACTCGACGAAGGTGTCCATGGTGTCGGTTTCACGCTTGGCCGGTGCACCGCATTTCGGGCAAGCGCACTCGTAGAACTCGGGCATGCGTGCCAGCGGCGAACCAGCGCCGTCCGGTACCACGTCTTCCGGCAGCACCACGGGCAGTTGATCTTCCGGGACCGGTACATCACCGCAAGTATCGCAGTGGATGATCGGGATCGGGCAGCCCCAGTAGCGTTGACGGCTGATGCCCCAGTCGCGCAGGCGGAACTGGGTGCGCGAGGCGCCGAGGTTTTTCTTGATCAGTGCGACTTCGATAGCGTCGAAAGCGCCTGCGAAGTCGAGGCCGTCGAACTCGCCGGAGTTGATCAGCGTGCCGTACTCGCCGTAAGCGTCCTGCCACGGGGCAGGATTAGTGTCACCGGCACTTGTGCGCACCACCGATTTGATCGGCAGGTTGTACTTGTGGGCGAACTCGAAATCACGCTCGTCGTGCGCCGGAACTGCCATGACCGCGCCATCGCCGTAGTGCATCAGCACGTAGTTGGCGACCCATACCGGGAGTTTCTCACCGGTCAGCGGGTGCTCGACGAACAGCGAGGTCGGCAGGCCTTTTTTCTCTTGAGTGGCGACGTCGGCTTCAGCAACGCTGCCGCCCTTGCATTCAGCGATGAACGCTTGCAATTCAGGGTTGTTCTGCGCCGCCAGGGCAGCCAGAGGGTGTTCGGCGGCCACGGCAACGTAGGTTGCGCCCATCAGGGTATCCGGACGGGTGGTGAAGACTTTCAACGCGCCGGCTTCACCGATGGAAGCGACGTCGTACGGGAACTGCACTTCCATGCCGCGGGATTTGCCGATCCAGTTGCGCTGCATGGTCTTGACCTGTTCAGGCCAGCCAGTCAGTTCGTCGAGGCTCTCCAGCAGCTCATCCGCGTAAGCGGTGATCTTGAAGTAGTACATCGGGATTTCGCGCTTTTCAATCAGCGCGCCGGAACGCCAGCCGCGACCGTCGATCACTTGCTCGTTGGCCAGAACAGTCTGGTCGACCGGGTCCCAGTTCACAGTGCCGCTTTTTTTGTAAATCACGCCTTTTTCGAACAGGCGAGTGAACAGCCATTGTTCCCAGCGGTAGTAATCGGGCTTGCAGGTGGTCACTTCGCGCGACCAGTCCACCGCCAGGCCCAGGCTGCGCAGTTGGCTTTTCATGTAAGCGATGTTTTCGTAGGTCCACTTGGCGGGCGCTACGTTGTTCTTCATCGCGGCGTTTTCTGCCGGCATGCCGAACGCGTCCCAACCCATGGGTTGCAGGACGTTCTTGCCTTGCATGCGCTGGTAGCGGGAGATCACGTCGCCGATGGTGTAGTTGCGCACGTGCCCCATGTGTAGCTTGCCGCTGGGGTAAGGGAACATCGACAGGCAGTAGAAAGTCTCCTTGCCTGGCTGTTCACTGACTTCAAAGGACTTTTGCTCGTCCCAGAACGACTGGGCGGCGGCTTCGATTTCACGGGGCTGATATTGTTCGTGCATGGCTACTTTTGAACTGAATAGGGGTGGCCTAATCCTCTTCAATGCAACGCTGGACGGTGATGACGCCAAATCGGCGTTTCGCTGCCCAGCCGAGCTGGAAGTGGAGTTACAGGAAGCGCCGTAGCATACATGACGGCACTCTACCGAGGGAAACCCTGATTACACGCAAGGGCGCGGCCAATTCCCACCCCGAGGGCCGTTGGTCGCGGCGCTCAGCCGGTTTTTTCAGCGAAGCTAAGCTCTAAAAGGGGAGTGAGTCTTATCTTCAATGAGGTGATGGATGGTTGATTCACAGCAAAAAGCTACGAAACCGGAGTTGTACGAAAGACTGATCGACCGTCTCGCAATGGCCCTGGACGCGGCCAAAACCGCTGGACGGCTTCGCGACGAGCGTCCCCTGGAGCTGGAACTGCGTGGTTTGACCCCCGCAGAGTTTGAGCTGGTCAAGGCCTATCTGGACCGCAGTGAACGTGAAACGCACGGATGCTTGTCAGCAGCAATGAAGCAACTCGAGGCACCACGTACGGCCAAGATCCTCTGGCTCAAGGATAAGACACCCGGCGGAGGCGCGGTAAAGGTCCGGTCTCTGCAGTTCAAGTAAGGGCACTTGAAACCATCGCATATGGTTTTTTGAAATAAAGTCCTTCCGCATTTGTTGTCGCATTGCGTTAACCCACTTAGGCTTCGGGCATCTATGGAGATGCCCGATGCCTTTTCGTTATTTCATTAAACAACTTCTATTGCCGCCCGGCGTTCTTTTGCTGTTACTGGTACTCGCCTGGTGGTGGCGCCGCTCAAGGCCGAGGCTGGCGGGAGCGTGCTTCGTTATGGGGGTGGGTGGCTTCTGGTTGATGAGCCTGCCAGTCATGGTGGAGTGGACTGCCAGGGTTCTGGAGCGCGAGCCGCCGCTCGTGCGCGAGGAATGGGCCACCCTGGGCCAGCGCGCCGACGCGATCGTGGTGCTGGGTTCCGGGCGTGAGCGTGGCGACCTGGCCTGGGGTGTCGACCAGCCCACCGGCGTAGGACTTGGGCGCGAGCGTTATGCCGCGCGTCTGGCCAAGGCCTCCGGCTTGCCGATTCTGGCCAGCGGCGGCCTGCATTACGGGACACCGCCGACTGAAGCGCAGCTGATGGCAGATTCGTTGCTCGATGATTTTGGCGTGACGGTACGCTGGCAGGAAGGGCGCAGCCGCACAACCTGGGAAAACGCGCAGTTCAGCGCCCAGGTATTGTTGCCGCAGGGGATCAAACGGGTGGTGGTCGTGACTCAGGCGTGGCATATGCCGCGGGCGGTCTGGAGCTTTGAGCAGGCCGGATTTGAGGTGGTGCCGGCGCCGGTGGGGTTTTTAGGCGTGGACAATGCGCGGCCACTGGGTGGCTGGATGCCGGAATTCAAATCGATCTGGCAATCGGGGCAGTTGATGAATGAGCTCGTGGGGCAGGTCGGGTATTGGATGTTCTATCGAGGCGAGCCTGTTGAGGAGTGATCATTCCCACGCCTGTGGATGGGAATGATCCTGCCGGGTTAAACGGTCTTCGCCATCCGGTTGGCCATCAACGCCCAGCCAAACAACAGCAAGCAAATGATGATCAACGGCCACGAACGCCATTGCAGATACGGCGTCAGGTTATGCATTGGCACTACTTCGCCGTACAGAATACCGCGTTCGAACTGCGGGATCCGGGCAGTGATCTGACCAAACGGGTTGATCAGGCCGGTCACACCGTTGTTGGTGGCGCGGATCATCCAGCGGCCGGCCTCAAGGGCGCGCATCTGCGCCATCTGCAAGTGTTGCAATGGGCCGATCGAGGTGCCGAACCAGGTGTCGTTGCTGATGGTCAGCAGCAAATCGCTGCGGGCGGCGAGGCCGGCGGCGAATTCCGGGTAGACCACTTCGTAGCAGATGTACGGCGCAATCTGGTAGCCCTTGGCCTGTAGCAGCGGTTGATCGGCCGGTCCACGGGCAAAGTCGGACATCGGCAGGTCGAAGAACGCGATCAGGCCGCGCAAGACTTCCTGCAACGGAACGTATTCGCCGAATGGCACCAGTTTCTGCTTCAGGTAAGTGCCATCGCCTTCACCGACAACGGTAATGCCGTTGAAGTAGCGCTTTTCGTGATGGACTTCCTGTCGAATCGGTACACCGGTAATCAGCGCGGATTTACGCTCTGCAGCGAAGCTGCCCATCATGTCCAGATAGCCCTCGACGGACTCCTTGAGTACCGGGACCGCCGTTTCCGGCCAGATCAGCAGGTCGACGGGTTTGGAGCTGAAACTCATGTCGCGGTACAGCGCCAACTGCGCGTTGATCTGCGACGGGTCCCATTTCATGCTTTGTTCGATGTTTCCCTGAATTGCCGCGACGCTCAGCGGCGCACCCGAAGGGCTGGTCCAGGCGTGTTCCTTGAGCGCCAGGCCGATCACCCACGGGCCGGCCAGCAGCAACACGCCAGCGGCAATAAAGCCCTTGCGAGCGGTGCGAATCAGGCGCGGTGCGTTATAGACCAGTGCGGCGGTCAGGGCCAGCGCGAAGGAAATCAGCCACATCCCGCCGACCGGCGCGAGCCCGGCCAATGGGCCGTCGAGCTGGCTGTAACCGGAATACAGCCACGGGAAACCGGTGAGGAACCAGCCGCGAAAGGCTTCCTGACCCACCCACAGCGCCGCAAACGCCAGGGCATCGGCCAGCGGCGCTTCGTTACGGCGCAGCCAGCGCGCCCAAATCCAGGCGGGCAAGGCGAAGAACCAGGCAATCGCTGCGGTGAAGAGCAGCATCAAGAACCCGGCCAGCAGTACAGATGCGCCGCCGAAGTTGTGAATGCTGTAGTAGATCCAGCTGGTTCCGCCGGCAAACAGGCCGAAACCGAAACACCAGCCACGGCCCAGGGCCTGACGGGGGCTCAGTTCGCGCAAACCGGCGTAAAAGAAACCGACCGCCAGCAATGCCAGCGGCCAGATATCGAATGGCGCCAAGGCCAGGGTGGTGAGTGCACCGGCCGCCACGGCCAGCAGGTTACCGGGCCAGCCGGGGCGGGTCATCCAGCGCATTTCAATCCTTAGAGTTACCGAGCTATAGGTGTCAGACGCAGCAAATGAATCCGACGGCTGTCGGCGTTCAGGATGCGGAAGCGATAGGCGCCGATTTCGGTGATTTCGTTGCGTTTTGGCAAGTGCCCGAACGCGCTCATCACCAGTCCGCCGACGGTGTCGAATTCGTCGTCGGAGAATTCGCTGTCAAAGAACTCGTTGAAGTTCTCGATCGGCGTCAGGGCCTTGATCAGGAAGTCACCGCTGGGCAGCGGCTTGATGTAGCTGTCTTCTTCGACGTCATGCTCGTCTTCGATGTCGCCGAYGATCTGTTCGAGCACGTCTTCGATGGTCACCAGACCGGCCACGCCGCCGTATTCGTCAATGACGATGGCCATGTGGTTATGGTTGGCGCGGAATTCGCGCAGCAGCACGTTCAGTCGCTTGGACTCGGGCACGAAGGTGGCCGGGCGCAGCAGGTCCTTGATGTTGAAGCTGTCGCCGTTCTCCTTGAGGATCAACGGCAGCAAGTCCTTGGCCAGCAACACGCCCATCACGTCATCATGGCTTTCGCCGATCACCGGGTAGCGGGAGTGGGCCGAGTCGACCACGGCGGGCAGGAACTCGCGAGGTGTCTGGGTCGCCTTGATGCTGATCATCTGCGAGCGCGGGACCATGATGTCCCGTACTTGCAGGTCTGCAACCTGGATGGCGCCTTCGACGATGGCCAGCGCTTCGCTGTCCAGCAACTTGTTTTGGTGTGCATCGCGCAGCARCTCCAGCAGCTCCTGGCGGTTTTTCGGCTCGTGGGCAAAAGCCTGGGTGAGCTTACCCAGCCAAGACTTCTGCCCGTTGCTCGATCGATCTTCGCTCATAGCGATTACTCTGAATCCTTTGTTGTAACGATAGGGGATGTGTCTGTTTCGTCGTCCGCATAAGGGTCCGGATGACCCAGTTCTGCAAGCAACGTTCGTTCCAGTGCTTCCATTTCTTCGGCTTCGTCGTCATCTATATGGTCGTAACCAAGCAGATGCAAGCAGCCGTGAATGACCAGATGCGCCCAATGGGCGTTGAGTGCCTTGCCTTGTTCGGCGGCTTCGCGCTCGACCACGGCCACGCAGATCACCAGATCGCCCAGTAACGGGATATCCAGCAACTCGTCCGGCACATCGGCAGGAAATGACAGCACGTTGGTGGCGTAATCCTTCTGCCGCCAGGTGTGATTCAGTTCGCGGCCTTCTTCTTCGTCGACCAGACGAATGGTCAGCTCGGAGTCGGCGGTGCGCTGGCGCAAGGCCAGTTCGCACCATTTCCGGAACTCGGCTTCACTCGGGGCAGGTGCGTCGCTGGCCAGTTGCAGATCAAGCTCAAGCATCGTGCGGGGTGTCCTTTGGCGCGGCATCGGCAGCGCGATTTTCGAAGCGCTCGTACGCCTCGACGATGCGTTGCACCAGCGGATGGCGCACCACGTCCTTGGGCTGGAAGTGGGTGAAGCTGATGCCCGGAACGTCCTTGAGCACTTCGATCACATGATGCAGCCCGGACTTGGTGCCGCGTGGCAGGTCGACCTGGGTGATGTCACCGGTGATGACCGCCGTGGAGCCAAAGCCGATCCGGGTCAGGAACATCTTCATCTGTTCGACGGTGGTGTTCTGGCTTTCGTCGAGGATGATGAAGCTGTTGTTCAGCGTGCGGCCGCGCATGTAGGCCAGTGGCGCGACTTCAATCACCTGACGCTCGATTAGCTTGGCGACATATTCGAAGCCGAGCATTTCGTAGAGCGCGTCGTAGAGCGGGCGCAGGTACGGGTCGATTTTTTGCGACAGGTCGCCGGGCAGGAAGCCGAGTTTTTCACCCGCTTCAACCGCCGGACGCACCAACAGAATGCGACGAATCTGCTCGCGTTCCAGTGCGTCTACCGCGCAGGCAACAGCCAGATAGGTCTTGCCGGTACCGGCCGGGCCGATGCCGAAATTGATGTCGTTACCGAGGATTTCTTTCACGTAGCGCAGTTGATTCAAGCCGCGAGGGCGAATCATGCCTTTTTTGGTGCGCAAGGCGACGGACGGTTCGGCGGGGGAGTGGTTGTCCAGTTCCTCGACGGCCGATTCCTGCAGGAACAGGTGAACCATGTCCGGCGACAGCTCGGTACCCTTGGTTTCCCGGTACAAGCGACGCAGGAGGTTTTCCGCGGAGGTGGTGTGCTTGGGCTCGCCGATCAGTTCGAACTGGTTTCCGCGGTTGCGGATCTCGATGGTCAGGCGCTGTTCGATCAAGCGCAGATGCTCATCGAATTGCCCGCACAAATTGGCGAAGCGGCGAGCTTCAAAAGGCTCGAGGATGAAACGATGTGGTTCTATGGGTGCGTTCAAGGTCGTATTTAGCCGCCCTGGGGCAATATTGATGAAATAAAGGATAACGCCAGTCGCCTGGGTGCGAAAGCTCTTAAAGCAGTCTCACTGGATAACTGTGGCGAGGGAGCTTGCTCCCGCTGGAGTGCGAAGCGCTCCCAAATCATCCAGCCTCAATCTTTCAGGATCGAGGTGTCTGGTTTGCGGCTGCTTCGCAACCGAGCGGGAGCAAGCTCCCTCGCCACAAAGGCTCTATGGCCTGCTGTTATTGGATCAACGAGCCCCGCAGCGAGTGCGGTTGCGCGGCGTCGATGTGCACGTCGGCGAACTGGCCGATCAGGGTCGGATTGTCGCAGCGGAAGTTGACGATACGGTTATTCTCGGTGCGCCCCTGCAGTTCGCCAGGGTCTTTTTTCGAATAATCGGTAACCAGAATCCGCTGAATGGAGCCCACCATTTGTCGGCTGATCTCGAACCCTTGCTGGTTCAGGCGATGTTGCAGGGCATTCAGGCGTTCTTTTTTCAGTTCTTCCGGCGTTTCGTCGGCCAGGTCGGCGGCCGGGGTGCCCGGGCGCTGGCTGTAGACGAAAGAGTAGGAGAAGTCGAAACCGACGTCTTCGATCAGCTTCATGGTCTGTTCGAAGTCTTTTTCGGTCTCGCCCGGGAAGCCGACGATAAAGTCCGAACTGATGCAGATCCCCGGCACGGCGGCCCGCAGTTTGCGCAGTTTGGACTTGTACTCCAGCGCGGTGTGGTTGCGCTTCATCGCCGCGAGGATTCGGTCGGAGCCCGATTGCACCGGCAAGTGCAGGTGTTTCACCAGTTCCGGCACGTCGGCGTGGGCCTGGATCAGGCTGTCGGAGAACTCCAGCGGGTGCGAAGTGGTGTAGCGAATCCGGTCGATGCCATCGACGGCGGCGACCACCCGGATCAATTCCGCCAGGTCGGCCAGACGACCATCGTGAGTGGTCCCGCGATAGCCGTTGACGTTTTGCCCCAGCAGGGTCACTTCGCGCACGCCGTTTTCGGCCAGGTGGATGATCTCGGCAATCACATCGTCGAACGGCCGGCTGACTTCTTCACCGCGGGTATAAGGCACCACGCAGAAGGTGCAGTACTTGCTGCAGCCTTCCATGACCGACACGTAAGCGCTCGGCCCATCGATGCGCGGTTCGGGCAAGTGGTCGAATTTTTCGATTTCCGGGAACGAGACGTCGACTTGCGGCAGTTTGGTAGCGCGCGCGGCGTCGATCATTTCCGGCAGGCGGTGCAGGGTCTGCGGGCCGAACACCACGTCGACATACGGAGCGCGATCACGGATGGCCGCGCCTTCCTGGCTGGCCACGCAACCGCCGACGGCGATGACCATTTCCGGATTGGCCAGTTTCAGTTCGCGCCAGCGGCCGAGCTGGGAATACACCCGGTCCTGGGCGCGTTCACGGATCGAGCAGGTATTGAGCAGGATCACGTCGGCGTCTTCAGCGCGGGCGGTGACTTCCAGGGCCTGATGTTCACCCAACAGATCGACCATGCGCGAGCTGTCGTACTCGTTCATCTGGCAACCGTGGGTTTCGATGTAAAGCTTCTTGGCCATGGAAAGATTCATCACGTGATTCAAAGAACCGCGCATTATAGGGAACATGTCCCAAGGTTCCTACCGCTGCGCGTCCGGTGGCTATGCTATAGTTCGCGCCCTCATTTTTATCCCCGATGTGTTACCCGCCCACCATGACCAAACGTGAAGCTCCAATCTACAAGGTGATTTTCCTCAATCAGGGCCAGGTGTTCGAAATGTACGCCAAGCAGATCTATCAAAGTGATCTGTGGGGCTTCCTGGAAGTGGAAGAGTTCGTCTTTGGCGAGCGCACGCAAGTGGTCGTCGATCCGAGCGAAGAAAAGCTCAAGGCTCAGTTCGAAGGCGTTGTGCGCAGTTTTGTGCCGATGCATTCGATCGTGCGCATCGACGAGGTCGAACGCCTTGGCACGCCGAAAATCAGCGAAGCCCGCGGCGCGGTCGGTAATGTCATGCCGTTTCCGATGCCGATGCCTGAGAAGTAAGCAGCAGGTTTTTCTAAGGTGAGAATGGCTTTTTGTGGCGAGGGAGCTTGCTCCCGCCAGGGCGCGAAGCGACCCCGAGATCTGCAATCACGATAAGTCTGGCACACCGCGTTCTTGGGTTTTACGACTGCTGCGCAGCCGAGCGGGGAGCAAGCTCCCTCGCCACAGGGGGGCGTGTTCAATTCAGGGAAGTGGCGAAAACGGCGTACGCCCGTCGGCGCTCTGCAATTCCATCAGGTATTTACGGAAAATTTGCCCCAGCACCTGGGTAGCAACTTCCAGGTCTTCGCGGGGCATTTTTTCGGCGACTTCGTCGGCGGTGTCCAGCGCGTCTTCGGCGCCGTTGACCGCAGCCATTTTCAGCACGATATACGCCTGAATGTTATTGGCCGGTACACCTTCGCCATGGAAGAACATGGTGCCGAGTTTGAATTGCGCCTGGGCATGACCTTGCAGCGAGGCCTTTTCGAAGTAGCTCAGGGCTTTATTGAGGTCGCGCGGCACGTTCTTGCCTTCGTAGTAGAACTCACCCAACTCGTATTGCGCTTGCGCATCCCCTTCATCCGACGCTTTCTGGCAGGCGGCGAGCGCTTGCGTCAGGTCTTGCGGCTGAGTATTGAGGGTGCAGCGACCCATCGCCGGGATCAACAACGAGTTGCCGCCTGCTTGTGCGAGCGCGAGCAGGGGCTGAAGGAGCAACAGGCAGCCCAATGCAAGGGTGCGGCCGGTGCGGTTCATGGGAATCGACTTACCTCTGAGGGGCGCGCGGACCCGTCGAGGGATCCAATAAGCGCGCATTATGAAATAAGCAGGGCCAACCTTACAAAGTCTTTACTCGTTTTTCTGCTGCGCGGGGACTATATCACCCACTTTGCGGGGGATTATTGGCAGCTGAGCAGGAAAAAGGGAGCGGATGTAGGTGAAAGCTGACGCTGGCAATCGCCAACGTCAGCGTCGCAGATTTACTTCAGTGCGGCGAAGGCACGTTCGGCGGCGTCCAGCGTCAGTTTCAACTCGGTTTCGCCGTGGGCGATCGAGGTGAAGCCGGCTTCGAAGGCGCTCGGCGCCAGGTACACGCCGCCTTCGAGCATCAGGTGGAAGAAGCGCCCGAACAGGTTCGCATCGCTGGCCATCACGTCATCGAAGGTGACGATGTCGTCGGCGCCGCTGAAGTACAGACCGAACATGCCGCCGGCCTGAGTGGTCACGAACGGAATGCCAGCGGCATCGGCGCGCTGTTGCAGGCCATCGAGCAGGCGGCTGGTGTAGTCGCTCAGCTCGGCGTGGAAGCCCGGACGACTGATCAGACGCAGCGTGGTCAGGCCAGCCGCCATCGCCAGCGGGTTACCCGATAACGTACCGGCCTGGTAGACCGGGCCCAGTGGCGCGATGTGTTCCATGATTTTGCGTTTGCCGCCGAAGCAGCCCACGGGCATGCCGCCACCGATGATCTTGCCGAAGGTGCTCAGGTCCGGTGTTACGCCGTAATAGGCTTGGGCACCGCCGAGGGCGACACGGAAACCGGTCATCACTTCGTCGAAAATCAGCACCACGCCGTGCTTGTCGCACAGGGTCCGCAGGCCTTCGAGGAAACCCGGTGCCGGCGGTACGCAGTTCATGTTGCCGGCCACCGGTTCGACGATGATGCACGCCACGTCCTGGCCGACTTCGGCGAGCATGGCTTCTACTGCGTCGATGTCGTTGAACGGCAGGGTCAGGGTGTGTTTGGCGAACGCCGCCGGTACACCGGCCGAGCTCGGTACGCCTTGGGTCAGGGCGCCGGAACCGGCCTTGACCAGCAGGCTGTCGGAGTGACCGTGGTAGCAGCCTTCGAATTTGATGATGCTGTCGCGACCGGTGAAACCACGGGCCAGACGGATCGCACTCATGGTCGCTTCGGTGCCGGAGCTGACCATGCGCACCATTTCCATCGACGGCACGATCGAGCAGACCAGGTCGGCCATCTCGGTTTCCATCGCGGTCGGGGCGCCGTAGGACAAGCCGTGCTCAAGCTGTTTGCGCACCGCATCCAGCACGTCCGGGTGGCTGTGGCCGAGAATCATCGGGCCCCAGGAACCGACGTAATCCACATAGCGCTTGTCGTCTTCGTCGGTGACGTAGGCGCCTTCGGCGTGTTTGAAGAACAACGGCGTGCCGCCAACGCTCTTGAACGCACGAACAGGCGAGTTCACGCCTCCGGGGATGTGTTTCTGGGCATTGGCAAACAGGGTTTCGGAACGAGACATTATTTGGCTCTCAAAATCAGGATTTGAACAATTCGTTAAAGGCGCGGGCGCGACGCGTCACTTCAGCCGTGCTCTCGGCGCCGAACAGGCCATGCACCACCGCCAGCAGATCGACGCCGTGGGCCACCAGCGGGGCAGCGTTGTCCAGGGTGATGCCGCCGATCGCACAGATCGGCAGGTGCAGTTTGCTGCGGGCCTGATCAAGCAAGTCGAGGCTGCATGTCGGGGCGCCAGGCTTGGTGTTGGAATTGAAGAAGCGGCCGAAGGCGACGTAACTGGCGCCTTCCTTGGCGGCTTGTTCGGCGAGTTCGAGTTGCGCGTGGCAGGTCGAGCCGATGATCGCCTGACGCCCGAGCAGTGCTCGCACCGGCATCAGTGGGCCATCAGTCTGGCCCAGGTGCACGCCGACATTCAGTCGCGCGGCCAGTTCGGCGTCGTCGTTGATGATCAGCTGGGTCTTGTAGCGATCGCACAGATCGCGCAGGGCTTCGGCCTCGCGCAGGCGGCGGGCCTCGTCGCTGCTTTTGTCGCGGTATTGCAGCAGGGTGACGCCGCCTTCGAGCGCCGCCTCCACGTACGAAAGAAATTTACCGGCCAGTAGCTGGCTGTCGGTAATGGCGTACAGGCCACGTAGTTTCATCGGACAAGCCTCTGCGCTTTACGCATCGAAAGTTACGAACAGAAATCCAGCGGCAGGCGGCGGGGCACGAACTGGCCTTTGCCCAGCTGTTCCGCATCTCGCAGGGTGCGCCAAGTGTAGTCAAGCGCGCTCTGTACGGCACTGGCGAGGTGTTCACCCTGGGCCAGGCGACCGGCGAGGGCGCTGGCCAGCGTGCAACCGGAACCGTGATAACTGCCGGGCAGGCGCTGGCAGGTAAAGGTTTCGCGGCGACCGTCGCGGCTGTACAGGCGGTTGTGGATTTCGTGTTCGTCGCCATGGCCGCCGGTGATCAGCAGGTGTTTGACGAATGGCAGGAGTTTTTCCGCGCACTCGTCGGCGGTGCCTTCGGGCAGTTCGGCGAGGATGCGGGCTTCGGGAAGGTTAGGGGTGGCGATGATCGACAACGGCAGCAAGCGTTCGCGCATGGCGTAGCCGACTTCGTCCTTGCCCAGTCGTCCGCCACCGCCGGCACGCAGCACCGGGTCGCAGACCACTGGCAAATGCGGGTGCGCTGAAAGCAGTTCGACCACGGTGTCGACCATTTCCAGGGAACCGAGCATGCCCAGTTTGACGGCGGCGACTTCGGAGTCGTTGAGCACGGCATTGGCCTGGGCCAGTACCCACTCGCGATCGAGCACGCGGAAGTCAGTGACGTTGACTGTGTCTTGCACGGTCAGGGCGGTGACGGCCGGAGCCGCATGGCAACCCTGGGCAAGCAGGGCTTCGATATCTGCCTGCAAGCCGGCGCCACCACTAGGGTCGTGGCCGGAGAGACAGAGGACAACGGGGCGAGAGCTGTAGATATTCATGGTGCGCGAGCTTACCACCAAACATGTTTTTCGGGTGTTGCGACGTCCAGTCCGGCCGATACATTGTGGGCGAGGGGGCTTGCCCCCGTTGGGGTGCGAAGCGCCCCCTTTGCCTTCTGTCTGGAACACCGCGTCGGCAGATTTACGACTGCTTCGCAGCCGAACGGGGGCAAGCCCCCTCGCCACAGGTGTTCATCACTCGCCGGGACATTGTCACATCCTGATCAAGCCAACAGCTCTAGCTCAATACATAGCGCTGGAACGCCCGTGCTAGAGCCTTTTTAGGAAAAAATTCAATGGTGTTCAATGGCCACTAACGGCTATGCTAGAGTGGATCCAAACCAATAACAGGTAATACCGGTTTTACGTCTACTCAAAAGGAATGGGGGGCTTCCTGACAGAACCGGACAGGCCACGCTGGGGCTTAAATGCGCTATTTGCTGATGTTGCTGTTGTGCTTGCCCCTCCTGGCGAGCGCCGTCGAGTTCGACGAGTTCACCCAGAGCCTTCCCCTGGGCCGAACGATGCAGGTTTATGAAGACCCGGGCGGTCAAGCGACCATTGCCGATGTCCGTGCGCAAGCCGCGGCCGGGCACTTCAAACCCCACGATAAAGCCACCCTCAACGCCGGCTATTCGCGTTCGGCGTTCTGGCTGAAAATCGACCTGCAATACCGTCCGACCAATCCGTCGGCGCAACGGACCTGGCTGCTGGAATTGGCCTATCCACCCCTCGATCACCTTGATTTGTACTTGCCCGATGCTGGCGGCGACTATCAATTGGTCCGACAGACGGGCGATGCGTTGCCGTTCGCCACTCGCGAAATTCGTCAGAACAACTATCTGTTCGGTCTGAGCTTTGCGCCCGGGCAGGCGCAAACCGTGTACCTGCGTCTGCAAAGCGAAGGCTCGATCCAGGCGCCCGTCACCTTGTGGTCGAGCACTGCTTACCTTGAAGAGCAGCCGGTGCGGCTTTATGTGCTGGGGCTGATTTACGGCGTGTTGCTGGGGATGCTGGTCTACAACCTGTTCATCTTCCTCAGTGTGCGCGATACCAGTTACCTCTATTACATCGTCTACATCGCCTCGTTCGGCTTGTATCAGCTGTCGGTGAACGGCGCGGCCGTGGAGTATTTCTGGCCGAACAATCCGTGGTGGGCCAATGCCGCGACGCCGTTCTTCATCGGCTGTTCAGGGTTGTTCGGCAGCCAGTTCGCCCGCAGCTTCCTGCGGACGGCCACCCACAGCCGCTGGCTGGACCGTGTGCTATTGGCGCTGATCGCGTTCAGTACGCTGGTGGTCGGGTTATCTCTGATGACCAGTTACGCCCTGGCCCTGCGTCTGGCGACGGCGTTGGCACTGGTCTTTACCGTAGTAATTTTCGCTGCCGGGGTTTTCGCCTGGTGGCGTGGCTTGAGGGTGGCGCGCTACTTCATCATTGCCTGGTCGGCATTTTTGCTCGGTGGCGTCGTCAACACGATGATGGTGTTGGGGTATTTGCCCAACGTGTTCCTCACCATGTACGCCAGCCAGATCGGCTCGGCGCTTGAAGTGGCGTTGCTGTCCCTGGCCCTGGCCGATCGTATCAACGCCATGCGCGAGCATCAGGCACAGACGTTGTTCGACGCCGGCCAGAAGCTTGAGGTGCTGAACCAGCAACTGGCTCACAGCAATAGGCTCAAGGACGAATTCCTCGCCACGTTGACCCACGAACTGCGCACGCCCATGAACGGTGTGATCGGTTCGCTGGAGCTGATGCAGACCGTCGAGATGAACCCAGAGCTGGAGCAGTATCAGCAAACGGCGGCAGGTTCGGCGCGGGACATGATGCGCATGGTCAACGGCATCCTCACCCTGACCGAATTGCAGGCCGGCAAGCTCAAGGTCTATCCGGACACGTTCAGCTTGCGCAGTATGGTCGAGTCTTTGCGCGGGCAGTTCGATGGCAATGCGTCGAGCAAGTCGCTGGACTTCAAGGTCGAGGTAGCACCCGGGTTGCCGGATCGTTTGTTCGGCGACAGCGGCAAGCTGGTGCAATGCCTGGAATGCTTGCTGGACAACGCAATCAAATTCACCCGAGTCGGTGGTCTGGCGCTGCGGGTGACGGGTAAACCGGCGGCGGAGCCCGGTCGGCTGGCGCTGTCTTTTGCGGTGATCGACACCGGCATCGGTTTTACCGATCTGGGGGAGGCGACGCTGTACCAGCGCTTCTTCCAGCTCGACGGCTCGATGACCCGTGAATATGGCGGTCTTGGCGTTGGCCTGGCGATCTGTCGGCAGTTGGTCGAATTGCTCGGGGGGCGCCTGAGCCACCGTTCCGAACCAGGCCGTGGAAGCCGCTTCCAGCTGGACGTCGAATTCGAGCTGTCGTTGGTGGAGCCTGCTCCCTCGATCACCCGGCAGACCACCGGCCTGCGCTTGCCCCAGGAGTGCACGGTATTGCTGGTCGATGACAACAGCATCAATCAATTGGTGATGCGCGGCATGTTGCTCAAGCTCGGGTTCCGGGTACGCACCGCTGACAATGGCCTTGCTGCGCTCGATCAATTGCAATGTGAAGCCGTTGACGCTGTATTGCTCGATTGCCAGTTGCCGCCAGTGGACAGCGCCTCCATCTGCCGCCGGATCCGTGCGTTGCCGGGTTGCGCCGAATTACCCGTGTTCATGATTGCCCTGAGTGCGGACCGAGTGCACTGCCCGAGCGACACCGTGGTCGACTACCTGAACAAACCGGTGAAATTCGAGGACTTGCAGGCCGCGCTCTATCGACGGGTGCTCTGTTCTGGACAAGGCGAAAGCGCCGACATTTAGGCAGATATGCCACTTTGTTCAGCCTCGGGGCGGTGCTTAACTGAAGCCCTTGGCTGACCAAAGGAGTCCCGTCATGAACCTGCATCAGTTCGCCGAAACCCACGAAGTCACCAACCAGCCACCGTCGCTGGATGGCATCAACCTCTATCGCATCGACCTGCCTTTGCAGGAATGGTCGCGACGGTTCGATGCCGGTTGGGCCGAGTCGCGGATCGACGCTTACGGCGCATTGGCCGGCGGGCCGCTGATGGAGGCCGGGTTTGCGGCCAATCAAAACAAACCCGTGTTCGTCAGCCATGACCGTTACGGCCATCGCATCGACCTGGTGGAGTTTCACCCGGCTTATCACCAGTTGATGCACACGGCGGTGGAGCATGGCCTGACAGGGTTGCCCTGGACCGATCCGCAACCGGGCGCTCATGTGGCTCGCGCGTCCATGACGTATTTGCACAGTCAGGCAGAGGCCGGTAGCGGTTGCCCGTTGACCATGACTTTCGCCAGCGTCCCGGCGATGCGCCTGCAGCCGGATCTGGCCCGGCAATGGCTGCCGAAAATCCTCGCCACCGAGTACGACCCGCGCAATGTCGGCATGGCCCATAAGGCCGGAGTCACCATCGGCATGGCGATGACCGAGAAACAGGGCGGCACCGATGTGCGGGCCAACACCACCAAGGCGTTTCCGGTGGGGGGCGGTGGGCCGGGCCAGGCGTATGAACTGGTGGGCCACAAGTGGTTCTGCTCGGCGCCAATGTGTGACGCCTTCCTGACCCTGGCCCAGACCGACAAAGGGCTGACCTGTTTCCTGCTGCCGCGTCATCGTCCGGATGACACGCGCAATCAGTTCTACATACAGCGGCTGAAAAACAAACTCGGCAACTGGTCCAACGCCTCCAGCGAGGTGGAGTTCCGTGGCGCCCTGGCCTGGATGGTCGGCGAAGAGGGCCGGGGCGTTCCAACCATTATCGAAATGGTCGCCATGACCCGTTTCGATTGCATGGTCGGCTCCAGCGCGCTGATGCGCCAGGCCCTGACCCAGGCCAGCCATCACTGCGCCCACCGCAAGGTCGGTGGCAAGTTGCTCAGCGAACAACCCTTGATGCAAAACGTGCTGGCCGACCTGGCCCTGGAAAGCGAAGCCGCCCTGGCGTTGAGCCTGCGCATGGGGCRAGCGCTGGATCATCTGGATGACGACCACGAAGCGAAATTCGCTCGATTGGTGACGGCAGTGGGCAAGTACTGGATCTGCAAACGCGCGCCCGCGATGATCAACGAAGCGGCCGAATGCATGGGCGGTGCCGGTTACGTCGAAGAAAGCATCTTGCCGCGACTGTACCGTGAGGCACCGGTCAACTCGACGTGGGAAGGTTCCGGCAACGTGCAATGTCTCGACGTGTTGCGCGCGTTGTCGAAAGAACCGGGCGTGCTCGATGTGCTGTTCAACGAGTTGGGCGATGGCCATGGCGACAAACGCCTGGCCACACACATCGGCCAGTTGCAGAAGGCGTTCAAGGACACCGACGACATTCAATACCGCGCCCGCCAGCTCACCGAAGACATCGCTTTGGGGCTTCAGGCCAGGCTGTTGCTGGAGGCGGGTAATGCGGCGGTCAGTGATGCGTTCATCGCCAGCCGCCTCGGTTCGGCCGGTCGGGTGTATGGAACGTTGCCACGTGGGCTGGATGTGGAAGCGATTGTGGCCCGCTCGACACCGCAGGGCTTCTGAAGGGCGAAAAGATCGCAGCCTTCGGCAGCCTCTTACAGGTGTACGACGACCCTCTGTAGGAGTTGCCGAAGGCTACGATCTTTTTTCACTGTTCCCGTGAAGCGATGATGCAGGCAAGATGAAGGTCTGCAAGTCAGAACACAGGAAGCTGATCGTGACCGAAGCGTTTATTGTCGTTCAAACCGCCGAGCAAGCCGTTGATCGGCTTGCTGTCTTGCACGAGCGTGCAACCACAGCGCTGAATCAAGCGCTCAAGCGTTATCTCAAGGATCGCGTCGAGCCGGACGCTGAACAGCGTGCCCTGTTTCGTTATCCCGAGTTGCGTCTGACCTACCTCTGCCAGGGCGAAGTCCCACAGACCACTCGCGCCTATGCCAAGGTTCAATTGCCGGGGACCTACAGCGTCACCGTCACTCATCCGGCAGCCTTTCGCAAATACCTGCTGGAGCAACTCGTTCCGTTGATGCACGACTTCACCGTGACCGTGGAAGTCGGCGTCAGCCAGCAAAACATTCCTTATCCGTATGTGGTCGAGCAGGGCGATGAACTGGCCGGCTCTGGCGTTACGGCGGCGGTACTGGCGCGGGTGTTCCCGAGTACGGATCTGTCGGCCGCCACCGATGGCATCGCTGATGGCTTGTACGATTGGGAAAACACCGATCCGCTGCCATTGGCCCTGTTCGATGCCGCGCGGGTGGACTTCTCCCTGCGCCGACTGGTGCACTACACCGGCAGCGACTGGCGGCATGTGCAGCCGTGGATTCTGCTGACCAACTACCACCGTTACGTCGACCAGTTCATCGTTCATGGCCTGGAACAACTGCGCAAAGACCCGCGTTTTGTACGCATGGTGTTGCCGGGCAACGTGATCATCGAAAAGGGCATGGACCACGGCGAAGCCTCGGCGATTGCCGCTGGCGTGGTCTGGCATCGTTACCAGATGCCGGCCTATCACCTGATCGCCAGCGACGGCCATGGCGTGACCTTGGTGAACATCGGCGTCGGCCCGTCCAACGCCAAGAACATCACCGACCATTTGGCCGTGCTGCGTCCGCATTGCTGGCTGATGATCGGCCACTGCGGCGGCTTGCGTCAGTCGCAGACCATTGGCGATTACGTGCTGGCACACGCTTACATGCGTCGCGACGGGATTCTCGACCGGGTGGTGCCACCGAACATTCCGATTCCGGCCTTGGCCGAAGTGCAGTTGGCGTTGCAGCAAGCGGCGGCCAACATCACCGGTGAGAAGGGCGACGAACTGAAGAAACGCCTGCGTACCGGCACCGTGTTGACCTACGACGACCGTAACTGGGAGCTGCGCTGGGCGCAGGAGCGTCCGCTGATCAACCTGTCCCGCGCCGTGGCGGTGGACATGGAAAGCGGCACGATTGCGGCCCAGGGTTATCGCTTGCGGGTGCCCTATGGCACGTTGCTCTGTGTGTCGGATAAACCGCTGCACAGCGAAATCAAACTGCCGGGGTCGGCCAACGCGTTCTATGAGCGCGCGGTCAGCCAGCACTTGAAGATCGGCATCGAGGCGGTGGATCTGTTGCGCACCGAGCTCAACTCGCTGCACTCACGCAAACTGCGCAGCTTCGACGAGCCGCCGTTCCGCTGATTGTTCTCATGGTCATTTGACGGTTGGGGCACTAGCATTAGCAGCCCTGACCGTTAGATGTTCTTCTCGCCATGTCCCGTCCTCAACGTCCCGTTTCCCGCCGCCCTGGCGTGAAGCCTGTGTCATCTTCTTCCGCCCCGCGCCGTATCGCCAAAGCGCCCCCGGCCGAGCCGAAGCTGATTCTGTTCAACAAACCTTTCGATGTGCTGACGCAATTCAGCGACGGCGAAGGGCGGGCGACGCTCAAGGACTTTATCGATATTCCGGGGATTTACCCGGCAGGACGGCTGGACCGTGACAGCGAAGGATTGCTGCTGCTGACTAACGACGGCCAGCTTCAGGCGCGGATTGCCGACCCGAAACACAAACTGGCCAAGACTTACTGGGTGCAAGTGGAAGGCGAGCCAACCGCCGAGCAGTTGCAGCGCTTGCGCGAGGGCGTTGAATTGAACGACGGTATGACCTTGCCGGCCGAAGCGCGAAAACTGGATGAGCCGCAACTGTGGCCACGCAACCCGCCGGTGCGCTTTCGCAAAAGCGTGCCGACGAGTTGGCTGGAATTGGTGATTCGCGAGGGGCGCAACCGTCAGGTGCGACGCATGACCGCAGCGGTCGGCTTGCCGACGTTGCGCCTGGTGCGGGTCAAAATCGGTGACTGGTCGATCGAAGGGCTCGATCAGGGCCAGTGGAAGGAAGTGCCGGCGCGTTTATAGTGTGCCGGATTCGATCAGGCCGATGACCACGCTTTTGATCACGAATGCGGCCACACCCAACCCCAGCACAAAGAACAGAATGAACGAGCCGAAGCGTCCGGCTTTGGATTTTTTTGCCAGATCCCAGACGATGAAACCCATGAAAATGATCAGGATGCTGACCAGGCCAGTCATCATCCACTCTTCGAAAACTGCAGGATCCATCGAATATCTCCAGCGCGGGCGGGGCTAAAAAGGCCGGAGGAGTATACGCCAAGGGGGATTGGCGGGGTATTGACCTGCGTCGGATTGTGGCGAGGGAGCTTGCTCCCGCTGGGGCGCGAAGCGGCCCCAAAATCAGCGACCGGGTTTAATCTGGCACACTGCGTTCACTGGTTTTGCGACTGCTTCGCAGCCGAACGGGAGCAAGCTCCCTCGCCACAAAGCATTCTCAGCTGCGCAAATGAGTTAAAGGCAACTCCGTGCTGTTGAGCACCTGGTTCAACACGAAACTCGACCGTACACTCGTCACCCCTTCAATCCGGGTCAGATGCCCCAGCAGCAGCTTCTGATAGTGATCCATGTCCGGCACCACCACCTTGAGCTGATAATCCGCGTCCATCCCGGTCACCAGGCTGCATTCCAGCACTTGCGGTAATGTGCGAATGGCGGCTTCGAAGTTCTCGAAACGCTCGGGTGTATGGCGGTCCATGCCGATCAGCACGTAGGCGGTCAGGCTCAGGCCGAGCATCTTGCGGTCCAGCAAGGCGACCTGGCGGGAGATGTAGCCGTCGTCTTCCAGTTGCTTGACCCGCCGCGAGCAAGGCGAAGGCGACAGGCCGATGCGTTCGGCCAGCTCCTGATTGGAGATGCGCGCGTCGCGCTGTAATTCCGCCAAAATACTCAGGTCGTATCGGTCGAGTTTGCTCATCAATCAGGCCTTTGTCATAACTATTGCGGCAGATTATCTATCCTGAGTTAAAAATTGCGCAAGTGATGTTTATTTGAGCAATATTCGCAATCCTCTGTCGGTGCTCCGGGCCTATTCTTATCACCAGAATCACTGCTCGGACAAACAGTCCAGTGCGGCTCGCCCAATCAGGCCAGCTGCGGTCGCCACCCCCACCGGGGATGCGTCGGCCCCCGAGCTACACACTGTCCAGAAGACGGCGTGAGGTGAGCCGACGTCATAAGCGTCGAGCACGGACGAAGTTCTCAAAGGGAGGCCGACGGGTCTCCCTTTTTTCTTGCCCGCAATTTGGCATGCCCTTAATAAAAAGCCGCTCAATAAAAAAGTTACGTGACTGATAACCTGTTGCAGAACCGGCCTGCGCTTTCCCAGTCTTACGTACAGGCCCTAACCCGCCGTGAGGAAAAGCATGAAATCGCGCATCTGGCGTTTGGCCGGTGTTGGTTTGCTGTGTGTAAGTGTCACTGCACAATCGCTTGCCGATGAACCACAGAACCGCGGCCCCGATGGCGGGCAGCGTGGGCCTGATCATCGGGGCAATGAACAGGGCCAGGGCCGTGGCGGCAGCAATCAGCCACGCCCGCAGAGCACCGAAATCATTCGTGGCGACAACAGCCGCCAATTCGAGCGCCACGACCAGAATCAGGGTGGCCAGTGGCAGAACCGGGCGCCGCACGAGTCCAACAATCAGGGCGGCCAGTGGCAGAACCGTACGCCGCACGACTCCAGCGTTCAGGGTGGCCAGTGGCAGAACCGTCCGCTACACGATCCAAACGTTCAGGAGCGAGCGCCGCAACAACCGAGTAATAATCTGCCAATCCAGAGTCGGCCCGATACCGTGCGCCAGACCCAGGAACCGCGGCGTGGCTACTATCAGGACGAACCGTGGCGTAACAATCACAACCAGCCATGGCAGACCGGGGGGCGGGAGCCGCGTCACGATGACCGTCGCTGGCCCGGTCGTCCGGAGGGGCACGGCACAGGCTGGGGCCCCGGCCCGCAGTATCGTCCTGGGTACGTGATCGACCGCTTCCCGGAGGAGCGTCACTTCCGCGTGCCGTATCGTGGCCAGGATTATTTCTATTCCGGTGGCTACTGGTATCGCCCGCAAGGCCCGCGTTATGTGGTGGTTCAGCCGCCTCGCGGGATTCGCGTCAGCTACTTGCCCGATTACGCCCGTGAAGTGTGGATCGGCGGCACGCTGTTGTTCCTGGCGGCCGGCGCATATTACGCCTATCAGGAGAGCACTCAGGATTACGTCGTGGTCGACCCTCCTGTGCAGCCGCCACCGGTGAGCAATGGTTATGACGTGGTGGCGTACCCAGCCAACGGCCAGTCGCCGGAGGAAGTCAGCCGGGACGCTTATGAATGTTATCGCTGGGCCGTGCAACAGAGCGGTTTCGATCCACGTACTGCCACCTACCGACCGGATCCGTCGGTGGTGCAAGTTTACCGACAGGCCCAGGGCAACTGCCTGAGCAGTCGCGGTTATCAGGTGAGTTACTGAGCCCTGGCGGCCTTCACCACTTCCTGCGGGTCGGCGTGCACCAGCACTTCGGCTCGCGGGTAGACGGCATGAATCGCATCGGCGGCTTGATCGCTGATGCCGTGGGCGACTGACAGGGTCAAGTCTCCCGGCAATTCCAGATGCAATTGCACGAACCACTGGTTGCCGGAAATCCGCGTGCGCAAGTCGTGGGCACCCAGAACGCCGGGTACGCTGCAGGCCAGTTCGAGCATGTGCTGGCTGACATCGGTCGGCAATTCTTCATCCATCAGCACTGCAAAACTTTCCCGGGCGATCTGGATCGCGCTCCAGAGGATGTAAGCAGCGATCCCCAGGCCGAACCACGGGTCGACTTGCTGCCAGCCAAACCCTGCCAGCACCAGCGCTACGAGAATGCCGCCATTGAGCAGCAGGTCCGAACGGTAATGCAAGGAGTCGGCGCTCACCGCGTTGGAGCCGGTAGCCTTGATTACCCGGTGCTGCAACATCAGCAGGGCCACGGTCAGGACGAGGGAGAACACAATCACCCCGATACTGAGCCACGCTGCGCCTATCGGTTCCGGATGTTTCAACCGTTCGATCGCCTGCAGGGAAATCAGCACGGCACTGCCACCAATGAACAGCGCCTGAGCCATGCCCGCCAGTGATTCGGCTTTGCCGTGCCCATATCGATGATCATCGTCGGCCGGGCGCAAGGCGTAATGCACGGCCATCAGGTTGAGCAGCGAGCTAATGCCGTCGAGTGCCGAGTCGGTTAACCCGGCGAGCATGCTCACCGAGCCGCTCAGCCACCAGGCGATGGCTTTGGCGATGATCAATATGCACGCGACCGCCACCGAGGCGCGCGTCGCCAGCCGCAGCAGGCGGGCGTGGTCGGTAGGGGTCGTCATCAGTGCTGTGGTTCCTTCAAATGCACGAATTATGCAGCCGGTTGCAGGCCGAACATAGCCAGTTGCTGGGCGCTGCCCTTGTGCTGGATCAGACGCGGATCGTCCAGCGGGAAGCTGCGGCCCAGTTCACTTTCGAGAATAGTCTGCAACTTGTGGTTATCGACCTTGCCGTCGGCGCCGATGGCTTCCTTGAGTTTTTCCGGCGCCACCTGGGCGGTCCGGCCGGGCTCGAAGTAAATGGCACCCGTGGTGAAGTCCACTGCAAAGGCGATCAGGCCGGGGATGATATAGAACAGCAGGCCCACTGCATCCAGCGCGGCAATGGCCGGGTCAATCTTGCCGTCAATCTGGCCGCGACGATCCGGGTAGAAAATCGAACCGCAGGCGGTCATTTGGGTCAGCAAGGACGCGATCAATACACCGCCGATCAAGCGAAAGGGAGCACGCATATGAAATCTCCTGGGTTATCTGGAAACGAAGCATCGTCGATATGAATTAGGACCGCGCTGAACGCCGTTATACTCGGCCCTCTGTTTGGGAGCCAGCATGATTTCTTTGCCAATTGATGAAGTTTTACCCGCCCTGCGTGAAGCCCTCGCTACACGCCACGAAGCCGTGCTCGAAGCACCGCCCGGTGCCGGTAAAACCACCCGGGTGCCGTTGGCCTTGCTCGATGAGCCGTGGCTGGCCGGGCAGACCATTCTAATGCTCGAACCGCGCCGGTTGGCAGCGCGGGCGGCGGCGGAGCGCTTGGCCAGTGAATTGGGCGAGAAGGTCGGCGAAACCGTGGGTTATCGCATTCGTCTTGACAGCAAGGTCGGCCCCAATACCCGCATCGAAGTGGTCACCGAAGGCATCCTCACCCGGCGCCTGCAGGATGACCCGGCGCTGGAAGGCGTGGGGTTGCTGATTTTCGATGAATTCCACGAGCGCAGCCTCGATGCCGACCTGGCGCTGGCCCTGAGCCTGAATGGCCGGGAGCTGTTCCGCGACGATCAACCGCTGAAGATCCTCTTGATGTCGGCAACCCTGGAAGGCGAACGCCTGGCCGGGTTGCTGGATGACGCGCCAATCCTGCGCAGCGAAGGTCGCATGTACCCGGTGGCGATGCGCTGGGGCCGGCCGTTTCAGCCCGGTGAGTTCATCGAGCCAAAGGTGGTGCAGACCATCCTCGACGCGCTGAACGATGAAACCGGCAGCCTGCTGGTGTTCCTGCCAGGGCAGGCGGAGATTCGGCGGGTGCATCAACAATTGGCCGATGCCTTGGGCGAGGGCACGCCGGTGTTGCTGTGCCCGCTGCACGGCGAACTGGACCTGGCGGCGCAGCGGGCGGCGATTGACCCGGCGCCTGCGGGCAAGCGCAAAGTGGTGCTGGCCACCAACATCGCCGAAACCAGCCTGACCATCAATGGCGTGCGTGTGGTGATCGATGCCGGGTTGGCGCGCGTGCCGCGCTTCGACCCCGGCAGCGGCATGACTCGCCTGGATACCCAACGGATTTCCAAAGCCAGTGCCACGCAGCGCGCAGGCCGGGCCGGGCGTTTGGAGCCCGGCGTGTGTTATCGCTTGTGGTCGCAGGATCAACACGAGCAACTGGCGGCTTACGCCAGTGCGGAAATCCYCTCGGCGGACCTTGCCGGGCTGGCCTTGCAACTCGGTCGTTGGGGCGTGACGCCGGGGCAGTTGGTCTGGCTGGATGTTCCTCCGGCGGCGGCTTATGCACAGGCCCAGGATCTGCTTGAGCGCTTGGGCGCGCTGGAGGGCGAAGCGCTGACCCGTCACGGTCAGGCCATGGCCGAACTGCCGGCCCATCCACGAATCGCCCATTTGCTGTTGCGTGGCCAGGCGCTCGGCCTGGCCGACATGGCCTGCGATGTCGCGGCGCTGCTTGGTGAGCGCGATATCTTGCGTGGTGCTGGCGCGGACCTGCACAGCCGACTGGTGCTGTTATCCGGTGAAGAACGGGCCGCTCGCGGTGCGCAGGGCGGTGTTCAACGAGCTCGGCAGCTGGCGCGACAGTATCGCGGTTATTTGCGCGGCAAAGCGTCGGAGCCGGTCAGCGACCCCGAACATCCGCGTTGGCTCGGTGCGCTGCTGGCATTGGCTTATCCCGATCGGGTCGCCCAACAGCGGCGGGCCGGTGGCGCGGAGTATCGCCTGGCCAACGGTCGTGCGGCGCTATTTGCCGAGGCGGACAGCCTGATGAAGCAACCGTGGCTGGTGATCGCCGATCTGGGCAGTCGTCAGGGCCAGCGTGAAGAACGGATTTATCTGGCGACGGATTTTGATCCGGCGCTGTTTGATTCGGTGCTGGCCGAACAGGTGCGGTGTGTCGATCAATTGGATTGGGATGAGCGCGAAGGTGTGCTGCGGGCCGAGCGTCAGCGCAAGGTCGGCGAGTTGATCCTCAGCCGCGAACCGCTGACCGGGCTCGATGAAAGTGCTCGCAGTCAGGCGTTGGTGAATCTGGTGCGGCGCAAAGGTCTGGAGCTGTTGCCCTGGACGCCAGAGCTGCGTCAGTGGCAGGCGCGGGTGGCGTTGTTGCGGCAGTTGGATCTCGCGGGTAAAGGCGAGAGCGAATGGCCGGATGTCAGCGACGCAACATTGCTCAAAAGCCTCGAACACTGGCTGATGCCCTATCTGGGGAAAGTCTCGCGGCTCAGTCACTTCGCCAATCTGGACCTGTCGAGCATCGTTCACAACCTGCTGCCGTGGCCGTTGCCGCAACGGCTGGATGAGCTGGCGCCGCATCATTTGAGTGTGCCGTCGGGTTCATCGATTCGTCTGGATTACAGTGAACAGCCACCGATTCTGGCGGTGCGGTTGCAGGAGTTGTTCGGCTTGGCCGAGACTCCGCGGATTGCCGGCGGCCGGCAAGTGGTGAAACTGCATCTGTTGTCCCCGGCGCGGCGGCCAGTGCAGGTGACGCAGGACCTGGCGAACTTCTGGCGCAGTACGTATGCCGAGGTGAAGAAGGATTTGAAGGGGCGGTATCCGAAGCACTACTGGCCGGATGATCCGCTGGTGGCCGAGGCGACGGCGCGGGTTAAGCCTCGTAAGTAGGGCACGGATTTTTGTGGCGAGGGAGCTTGCTCCCGTTGGGCTGCAAAGCAGCCCCAAATTCTGTCACATCATTTTTCAGGTGCGTGGTGTCAATCGGTTTACGACTGCTGCGCAGTCGAGCGGGAGCAAGCTCCCTCGCCACAGGTGTTTTATGGCGCGGCCGGCAACAGAAACCGCGCAATCACCGGCAAATGATCGGAAATGCGCAACGTATCGTCCTGCCGCACCCGCGCTTCGACCCGTTTGATGCGCGGGCTGTAAAACAGGTAGTCGACGGTCCGGTCCGGCCCGTTCAAGCCGGGATCATTCGGGTAATGGGTCAACCATTGCGCCCGGTCGATACCGCTGGCTTCGTTGTTGGTGGGGATCATCGGGTATTTGTCCCACAGCACATGCAGCGCGCTGTCGGCAGAGTAGGGCGTGCGTTGCTCGGCGGGCAGGCGTTGATACTGGCCCAGCGGCAACAGGTTGAAATCTCCACCGATCAACCACGGCGTGCCTTGGCTTTCGAACTTGTCGAGCACCTTGGCCACGGCGGTCACCTGGGATTGCAAGGTATCGTCGAGCTGGCTGGTGCGGTCCAGATGGGTGTTGAGCACGGCCATCTGGCCACCGTCGTTCAATGCCAGGTACGTGACCAGCAAGGCGTCTTTCGGCTTGAACTGACGGCTGATGACATTGGCCGGCGCGACCGGCAATTGCAGGCGTTCGGCGTGTTCGATCCGGTAGCGGCTCAGGGTCGCCAATTGCCGGCCAACGCTGCCGAAAATATGCGGTTCAGGTACGAAGTCGGCTTTCCAGTCGAAGGCCTGAGTGGTGCACGGATACAGGTCGGTGACCCGATCCTGAAGTAATTTGAACTGGTTCTGGTAGTCGCTGGCCTTGGCGCCGTCATCGAGTTCCTGCAACAGCACGATGTCCGGTTGCTCGTCGCGAATCACCCGCGCCACTTCGTCGAGGCTGAAGGCCATGTCTTCAGGTGTAGGGGATTCGTCGTCTCCTGCGGCCAGGTCGTTCCAGAACACGTAGCGCTTGCCGGCCAGATACTGGACGTTCCAGGTCATCACCTTCAACGCCTGACCGGGCACCAGCGTCGGCGCCTGGGCGTTGCAACTGACCGGCAGCGCTTCCTTGGCGTCGGGGCGCCAGGTCAGGCTGTAGATCAGCAATGCAATCAGGCTGATGGCGATCAGCAGGCACAGCAGGGTGTAGCGCAGTAGACGGGGCATCGCTCGGCTTATCGCGTTACRAGATTGACCCCGAGCATAACCGAGAGCAGCGCCAAAGCCCAAGGGTAGAGCGGTCAGAGCCGCTCATCAGATTTCTCGGGTGCATCGGCGATCAGCATGAACAAACGGAACAGCACCACGCTGGTGAACAACTGCAGGAAGCTGTGGGCGCTGTCGATCAGCAGGGAGATCACCGGGTTCTGCGGGTCAGGGTAAACCGCCAGCGTCGCTCCCTTGAGCACCCACAGCGGGCCCATCACGCACAGAATGCACACCAGAATGCGTATGAAATGCCCGCGGGTCAGGCGCAGGCTTTCCTTCATCGCCGCCAGCGGTGCCAGGCCGCGCAGCACCAACAGGTACTCGCCGAACGCCAGCGTCACCATCAGCCAGATGCCCGGCAGGAAATACAGCGACAGGCCGATCAGGATCAGCAGGGTATTAAGGGCGGTCAGTACGGCGAAGCGCGGCCACAGGGTCGCAGCGGCTGCCAACAGGTCGCGGGTACGCGGCGATTCGCCGCGGCTACGGGCATCGAGAAACAGGATCAGCGCGGCGGTGTACAGCGGATACACCAGCAAGCCGACAATCACACTGATGCCGGCGAAACTGTCTGGCCCGGTGGAGCGGTCGACCACTTGTTGCAGCAGCGCCTCGACAATCACCAGCGGCAGGCATAGCTGCACGATCTGGCTCAGATTGCGCTTGAAGAAATACAGAGAGTCACGCAGTACATCGAACGAATTCATCAGTCGGTATCGCAGGTTGAAAGCAGTGCCTCACTTTAACCGATCAACCCCTTCGGGGCACAAACGTAAACGTTCGGTAAAGGTCATTGAAACATCCTGTATCAGCCCCATTACTGGTGAGCACCTTATCCACTGTGGGTGAGGGCACTGATATTCCCGGCAATCTACGAGGTCGCCATGAACAGCGAAGAACAAACCCTGATCGATGGACTGTTTTCCCGGCTGCAACAGGCCGAAACGGACTCAGCCCCGCGCGACGCCCAGGCCGAGACGCGGATCAAGGAACACCTGACTCGCCAGCCAGCGGCGGGCTATTTCATGACCCAGGCGATTCTGGTGCAAGAGGCAGCCATCAAGAGCCTCGACGAACAGAACAAGCAACTCACCCAGCAAGTGCAGCAATTGCAGGCCGAACTGCAACAGGCCAAGGCGCAGACAGCGGCGCCGGCGCCAAGCGGCGGCTTTTTGTCGAGCATTTTCGGCGGCGCTTCCCGTGATCCGCAGCCTGCGCCGACTCAAAGCGCAGCCCCCTCGAATGGCGGCTGGCGTGAACCAGGACGGCCGTCGTTCAACTCGCAGCCGCAGCAAAACTTCGGTGCACCGCCTGCTCAGCAGAGTTTCGGAGCGCCGCCTCAGCAGAATTACGCACCGCAACAGCCTGTCGGCAGCGGTTTCCTCGGCGGTGCATTGAAAACGGCAGCGGGTGTGGCCGGTGGCGTGATGCTGGCGCAAGGCATCAGCAGCCTGTTCCATCACAATCAGCAGCCGGAAGTGGTTGAAGTCATCAAGGAAGAACCGGCCAAGGTCAACGATCAGAGCGATAGCAGCGGTTGGGGCAATGATCAGCGCGTGGCTGACAACTCCAGCGATCAGGGCGGTTTCACCGACGCGGATTACGATGATGACAGTTCATCGTTCTTCGGCGGCGATGACGACGACTCCTTCATCTGACACATCTGTGGCGAGGGAGCTTGCTCCCGCTGGACTGCGTAGCAGGCCCCTTGGGTTTCAAAGCAAGGGGGCCGCTTCGCACCCTAGCGGGACGCTGCGGCGTTCCGACAAGCTCCCTCGCCACACGGCCGATTATTCGCGGAACAATCCTTCTGGCTGGC
Organism: Pseudomonas sp. 05N433; assembly: GCF_056396925.1. Taxonomy (NCBI): domain Bacteria; kingdom Pseudomonadati; phylum Pseudomonadota; class Gammaproteobacteria; order Pseudomonadales; family Pseudomonadaceae; genus Pseudomonas; species Pseudomonas sp. 05N433. The sequence continues at coordinate 46,548 of NZ_JBFTML010000023.1, forward strand.
ATACTGGGCGACTTTTCGGGCCTGGAGCCTGATCCAGCCCGCGCGCCTATGCGCCACGACCCCGCGCGCCAACGCGCAGAGAGGATGTACGGTGAAAAAAATCGCAGTGTTCGCCGATGTCCAGAACCTCTACTACACCGTGCGTCAGGCCTATGGTTGCCACTTCAACTACGCCGCTTTGTGGGCTGACGTCAGCAAGCAGGGGCAGATCGTCGAGGCCTATGCCTATGCGATCGATCGTGGCGACAGCAAACAGCAGCAGTTCCAGCAGATCCTGCGCAACCTCGGCTTCGTCGTGAAGCTCAAGCCCTACATCCAGCGCAGCGACGGTTCGGCCAAAGGCGACTGGGACGTGGGCATCACCCTCGACATCATGGACGCCGCCGATCATGTCGACGAAGTGGTGCTGGCCTCTGGCGACGGTGATTTCGACATGCTGCTGGAGCGCATCATCGCCAAGCACGGTGTGCAGGCGGTGGCCTACGGCGTGCCGGGCCTGACGGCCAACTCGCTGATCCGCGCCGCCAGTCGTTACGTACCGATCGAAGGCGCGTTGCTGCTCAAGAATTGATTTTTACGGAGTTGAAACAGGTTTGGAACGCATAGCAGTCATCGACTTTGAAACCACCGGGATCTCCCCGAGCAGCAGCTGCCGGGCCACGGAAATTGCCGTGGTGATTCTTGAACAGGGGCGTATCGTCGAGCGTTACCAAAGCCTGATGAATGCCGGCGTGCGGGTGCCGGCGTTCATCGAACAACTGACCGGCATCAGCAACGCCATGCTGCGCACCGCCCCCTCGGCCGAGCAGGTGATGAACGAGGTCAATGAATTCGTCGGCATCACGCCGCTGCTGGCGCACAACGCTGCGTTCGACCAGAAGTTCTGGGACTACGAGCTCGGGCGAATCAAACGTACACGTCTGCAGAACTTTGCCTGCTCGCTGTTACTCGCCCGCCGCCTGATGCCCGCTGCGCCGAACCACAAACTCGGCACCCTCACCACCTTCGCCAGCCTGCCCAATACCGGCAAGGCTCACCGGGCCATGGCCGATGCGGAAATGGCCGCCAACCTGACGGCGCATCTGGCGCAAGAGCTGCGGCAAAAGCACGGGTTGCGCGAGTTGTCCCATGATCTGTTGTGCAGCCTGCAGAAAGTACCGGCGGCGAAGATCAATGAGCATTTGAAGCGGTATCGCGGGTTTTAAGGTCTTGTAGTGTTTCTACTGGCCTCTTCGCGGGCAAGCCTCGCTCCTACGGATTTATGGGCGCCCCGACATTGGGGGCGCCTCAAAAACCGTAGGAGCGAGGCTTGCCCGCGAAGGCGTCAGTCGCCTCACTATTTCCCCTCCAGTTGACCCAACGGCACGCGCTTTTCGATGGCACTCGACAACACAATCGAGGTCTTGCTGAACCCGAACGTGGCGATCCGGTTGATCAACTCTTCCAGCTCCGGCATCGAGCCCACCGCCGCTTGCATGATCACGCACGGATCGCCGGTGACGCGATGGCACTCGGTCAGCTGTGGGATTTTGATCAGTTCGTCGTAGGTTTTCTGGTTACCGTGCTGGTTCAGGCGCAGTTCGATGACGCACTGGATCGGCAGGCCGATTTTGGACAGGTCGACTTTCGCCTGGTAACCAGTGATCACTCCGCAGGCTTCAAGTTTGGCAACGCGTTCGGCCACCGCCGGAGCGGACAGGTTCACCTTTCGCGCCAGATCGGCGTAGGACGCACGACCGTTTTCCAGCAGGGCGCTGAGGAGCATGCGGTCGTATTTGTCCATCGTGGCCTACCTGAAAAATGACTGACTTTCGAAAGCACGGTTTATAGCGTCGAACTCCGTGTTTTGAAAAGTGTACCGGCGCTATAAACAGGTTTTGTAGCTTATTTTCCGCTGTTGGCCTTTCTAGAATAGCGGCTCTCCTTGTCTTGTTCCTCGAGCTGCCCATGTCTGGTCTACGCCGTTTTTCCTTACCGCTGATCGCTGCTTTTTTCGCGTTGTACGTGATTTGGGGGTCGACTTATCTGGTGATTCGCATCGGCGTGCAGTACTGGCCGCCGTTGCTGCTCGCCGGTATCCGCTTCGTGCTCGCCGGGACGTTGATGTACGCGTACCTGCGCTGGCGCGGGGCGCCGGCGCCGACCTGGGCGCAGTGGAAAGCGGCGGGGATCATCGGGATTTTGCTGCTGACGTGCGGTAACGGTGCGGTGAGCGTCGCCGAACACACGGGCGTGGCCTCTGGCGTGGCCGCGTTGGCGGTGGCGACGGTGCCGCTGTTTACCTTGTTGTGCGGATATTTCTGGGGCGCGCGTAATACCCGTCTCGAATGGGCCGGGATTGTGCTTGGGCTGATCGGTATTGCCATGCTCAACCTCGGCTCCAACCTGCAATCGAGCCCGTTGGGCGCAGCGTTGCTGGTGTTCGCGGCGGCGTCCTGGGCCTTCGGCTCGGTGTGGAGCAAACACTTGCCGTTGCCTCAGGGCGCGATGGCCAGTGCCGTGGAAATGCTGGTGGGCGGCGTGGTGTTGCTGATCGGCAGTGCGGTGAGTGGCGAGCGTCTGGAAAGTCTGCCGCCGATCGAAGGCTGGGCGGCGCTGGCGTACCTGACCCTCTTCGGTTCGATCATCGCCTTCAACGCCTACATGTACCTGTTGAAACACGTGCGGCCGGCCGCAGCCACCAGTTATGCCTACGTCAACCCGGCGGTGGCGGTGTTGCTGGGGATCGTATTCGTTGGCGAGACCATCGGTGTCGAGGAAGCGCTGGCCATGGCGGTGATCATCAGTGCCGTGGTGTTGATCGGGATGCCGCAGTGGCGCCGTGGCACGGATCGGTCGGCCCCTGCCGTAGTGGTGCCGACAGAATCCCGAGCGAATTAGGGTAAACTGCGCGCCATTGCACACTTGTTTCGCACAATCGCGCTGAATTTTCCTACGGTACTCCCATGACTTTCGCCACCCTTGGCCTGATCGAACCCTTGCTGCGCGCCCTCGAGACGCTCGGCTACCAGACCCCGACGCCGGTTCAGGCGCAAGCGATTCCGGCGGTGCTGGCCGGTCGCGACCTGATGGCCGCGGCCCAGACCGGCACCGGCAAAACCGCCGGTTTCGCCTTGCCGCTGCTGCAATTGCTGGCCATGGAAGGGCCGAAAGTCAGCGCCAACTCCGTGCGCGCGCTGATTCTGGTGCCGACCCGCGAACTGGCCGAACAGGTTCACGAAGCCGTGCGCCAGTATGCCGAGAACCTGCCGTTGAGCACCTACGCGGTGTACGGCGGCGTCAGCATCAACCCGCAAATGATGAAACTGCGCAAAGGCGTCGACCTGTTGGTGGCGACCCCGGGCCGTTTGCTCGACCTGTTCCGTCAGAACGCGCTCAAGTTCAACCAGCTGCAAACCCTGGTGCTGGACGAAGCCGATCGCATGCTCGATCTGGGCTTTTCCGAGGAGCTGGGGAATATCTATAAAGCCCTGCCTTCGAGACGTCAGACGCTGCTGTTCTCCGCGACCTTCTCCGATGCGATCCGCATGCTGGCCGGGCAAATGCTCAACGACCCGCTGAGCATCGAAGTCAGCCCGCGTAACGTGGCCGCCAACACCGTCAAGCAATGGGTGGTGACGGTGGATAAAAAGCGCAAGCCGGAGCTGTTCATTCACTTGATGCGCAAGGGCAAGTGGAAGCAGGTGCTGGTGTTCGCCAAGACCCGTAACGGCGTAGACGCGTTGGTGGAAAAACTCCAGGGCCTGGGCGTCAATGCCGACGGCATCCACGGCGACAAACCCCAGGCAACTCGCCAGCGGGCGCTGGATCGCTTCAAGGCCAGCGAAGTGCAGATCCTCGTGGCCACCGACGTGGCTGCCCGTGGCCTGGATATCGAAGATTTGCCATTGGTGGTCAACTTTGACCTGCCGATCGTGGCAGAAGACTACATCCACCGCATCGGTCGTACCGGCCGTGCGGGCGCAACCGGGCAGGCTATTTCGCTGGTCTGCGCTGATGAAGTGAATCAACTGTCAGCCATCGAGATGCTGACCCGTCAGACGTTGACTCGCCAGATGGAGCCGGACTTCGAACCTGAACACCGCGTGCCGGATACCGATGCCAGCGGTCAGGTGATCAAGAAGCCGAAAAAACCGAAGAAGCCCAAAACCTCTGGTGGCGGCAAGCGCAACCTGGGTAAATGGGTCGAGAGCGGTGAGGCGTCGGCGCCGGAGCCTTCGATCAAGCCGGTGCGTAAAGTGCCGGTGTTCAATACCGGGCCGCGTAAGCGTAAGCCTTGATCCTCTGAAGATCGTTCCCACGCAGTGTGGGAACGATCAGTGTCGGTGCTTCAACCACTCCACCATCCCCAACCCCGCCGCTCGCCCACTGGCGAAACACGCGGTCAGTAGATAGCCGCCGGTCGGCGCTTCCCAATCGAGCATTTCCCCTGCGCAGAACACGCCGGGTAGTTGCTTGAGCATCAAACGTTCATCCATCGCCTCGAACATCACGCCACCGGCACTGCTGATGGCTTCGTCCAATGGCCGGGTTTTCACCAGCGTCAGCGGCAATGCCTTGATTGCTTTGGCCAGCAGGGCCGGATCGGCAAAACAGTCAGCCGGTGTCAATTCCCGCAACAATGCTGCTTTCACGCCATCTAGCCCAAGCTGACTGTGCAGGTGTTTGGCCATGGAGCGTGAGCCGCGCGGTTTGCTCAGCGCCGCCTGGATTTTATCCACAGGCTTGCCCGGCAACAGATCGAGGTGAACGGTTGCCGAGCCATGTTGATTGATCGCTTCGCGGATCGCTGCCGACAGGGCGTAGATCAAACTGCCCTCAATTCCCGTGGCAGTGATCACACACTCGCCGAGTCGCGGCACGTCGTCATTGAGGCCGATGGCGATGTTTTTCAGCGGGCTGCCGGCGAATTTGCTGACCATCAATTCGCTCCAGGCCTGCACCTCGAAGCCGCAATTGCTCGGTTGCAATGGCGCCAGCCCTACACCGCGCTGTTCCAGCGGCAGCATCCAGRCACCGTCCGAGCCGAGACGCGACCAACTGCCGCCGCCGAGTGCCAGCAGGCTCGCATCCGCGTGAACGGTTTTTTCGCCTTCGGGGCTGTCGATTAGCAAATCACCGTTGTTATCCCAACCGAGCCAGCGATGGCGGGTGTGGATAACTACGCCGGCATCGCGCAGGCGTTTGAGCCAGGCACGCAACAGGGGCGCGGCTTTCATGTCGGTGGGAAACACCCGGCCGGAGCTGCCGACAAAAGTTTCGATGCCCAGGTCATGAATCCATTGGCACAAGGCTTCGGCGCCGAACGAGCGTAACAGCGGGGCGATCTGCGGCGCCCGTTCGGCATAGCGTGAGAGAAATGCCGGGTAGGCCTCGGAGTGGGTGATGTTCATGCCGCCGACCCCGGCGAGCAGGAATTTTCGCCCCACTGAAGGCATGCCGTCGTACAGATCGACCTTGATCCCGGCCTGGCTCAACACTTCAGCCGCCATCAAGCCGGCGGGGCCGCCGCCGATGATGGCGACGTGAGGGGGGAGGGAAGTGGAGGGCTGGGTCATGGCGAGAGCTGCGGCGTGGCGGAATAAGCCGCGCATTCTACCAGCCCTGCTCCCTGTGGGAGGATTCGAGGGCTGGTTAAAAAACAACCACCGCTCTGTAACCTATACCCCGCATGGGCTGCCGGCCCTTTCACTCAGGTTATCCACAGGCGGTTCCACAGGCATTGTGGGTAAAGACTCACACATCAATGACAACCTGATGACTGCCACACCCGTTGGGCGCTGTGATGGAGGATGCCATGACGGCGCGCCAGGGCCTTGCGGTCCTTGCTGTAGCCGCCGCCGATCACGCCGACCACCGGAATATCCCGGCCCAGGCAATGGCGCATCACGCTTTCATCACGAGCGGCGACGCCTTCGTCGGTCAGCTTCAGATAACCCAGGGCGTCGTCCTTGTGCACATCGACACCGGCGTCGTACAGCACCAGATCCGGTTGATAGAGCGGCAGCAAATAGTTGAGCGCATCGTCCACCACCTTCAGGTAATCGGCGTCGCCCATGCCCATCGGCAACGGGATGTCCCAGTCGCTTTCGGCTTTGCGTGCAGGAAAATTCTTTTCGCAGTGTAGGGAAACGGTCACCGCTTCCGGGGTGTTGTGCAGGATTCGTGCAGTCCCGTCGCCCTGATGCACATCGCAATCGAAGATCAACACCCGATTCACCCGGCCACTTTCCAGCAGGTAATGGCTGATCACCGCCAGGTCATTGAAGATGCAGAACCCGGCAGGGTGATCGTAATGCGCGTGGTGCGTGCCGCCGGCCAGGTGACAAGCCAAGCCATGTTCCAGCGCCTGTTCGGCCGCCAGCAGCGAACCGCCGACCGCCCGCACGGTGCGCCGGGCCAGTGCTTCGCTCCAGGGCAGGCCGAGGCGCCGCTGGTCTTCGCGGGACAACTCGCCACCCATGTAGCGTTCGATGTACGCAGGGTCATGAGCGAGGGCGAGAATATCCGCCGGGCACAGGTCCGGGCGCAGCAGATCGGCGTCGCGGGTCAGGCCACTGTCCACCAGGTGATCGCGCAGCAGGCGAAACTTGTCCATGGGGAAGCGGTGATCCGCCGGGAACTCGGGACTGTAGTCTTCGTGGTAGATCAGGGGCAGGGGCATGGCTGATTTATCGGGGAAGCATGTAGGAATGAGTGAACGATCCTACCAGCGATGTAGACTTGCGGCATGGAAACCGAGGGGAGGGGCACGATGGAGCCGATACTGGAACTCGAAAGCGCACGACTGTCATTACGGCAGTGGCGCGATGAGGATTTGCCGGCGTTTGCGGCGATGTGCGCCGATCCACAGGTGATGCGTTATTTTCCGGCGCCCTTGAGTCGGCTGGAAAGTGCCTCGCTGATAGGGCGGGTTCGCGGGCATTTTGCCGAGTATGGCTTCGGCCTCTGGGCACTGGAGCGCAAGGACACCGGAGCGTTCATCGGGTTTACCGGGCTGAGTGTGGTCGGCTTTGACGCACCGTTCACGCCAGCCATCGAAATCGGCTGGCGCCTGGCGCGCGAGCACTGGGGCCTGGGTTATGCCAGCGAGGCGGCTTGGACCGCTCTGCGTTGCGGGTTTGATCGCTTGGCGCTGCAAGAGGTCGTGGCGTTCACCACCGAAACCAACCTGCCTTCGCAAAAAGTCATGCAGGCGATCGGCATGCACCATGCCCCCGCCGATGACTTCGAGCACCCGCGGCTTGCAGAGGATCATCCGCTGCGCCCGCACGTGTTGTACCGCATCACCCGTGAGCAATGGCTGCAAACCTTGCATGGATAAGCAGGCACGGACGTTTACAATGGCCCTCATGTTGAACCGGGCCATAAACTGAATCGACCGCCGCAGCCAAGACTGCGCGGCATTATTGCTCTGTGTGAGGAGAGTCTGAATGAGCCAAGTGTTGGAAGATCTGGTAGACCTGCTGACCCTGGAACCGATTGAAGAAAACCTGTTCCGTGGCCGCAGCCAGGACCTGGGTTTCCGTCAGTTGTTCGGCGGCCAGGTGCTCGGCCAGTCCCTGTCGGCGGCCAGTCAGACAGTCGAAGAGACACGCCATGTGCACTCGATGCACGGTTACTTCCTGCGTCCGGGCGATGCGAAGTTGCCGGTGGTGTATCAGGTCGATCGGGTGCGCGATGGCGGCAGTTTCAGCACGCGCCGGGTGACGGCGATCCAGAAGGGCAACCCGATTTTCACCTGCAGCGCCTCGTTCCAGTACGACGAAGAGGGCTTCCAGCATCAGAGCCAAATGCCGCAAGTGGTCGGCCCGGAGAACCTGCCGTCGGAGCTGGAACTCACTCAGCAGCGCGCACACCTGATCCCGGAGCACATGCGCGAAAAACTGCTGTGCCCGAAACCGATCGAATTCCGGCCGGTGACCGAAAAAGACCCCTACAACCCGCAGCCTGCCGATCCGGTCAAATACGTCTGGTTCCGCGCCGATGGTGCGTTGGCTGACACTCCAGCGCTGCACAAATACCTGCTGGCCTATGCGTCGGACTTCGGCTTGTTGACCACCTCGATGCTGCCCCACGGCAAATCGGTCTGGCAGAAAGACATGCAGGTCGCCAGCCTTGATCATGCGTTGTGGTTCCACGCCGACCTGCGCGCCGATGACTGGTTGCTGTACGCCATGGACAGCCCGTGGGCCGGTAACTCGCGTGGATTCTCCCGTGGCAGCGTGTTCAACCGTGCCGGGCAACTGGTGGCCTCGGTCACTCAGGAAGGCCTGATTCGTCATCGCAAGGATTGGGCATGAGCCTGGCCGAGGTGCGGCACTGGGTGTTCGACATGGACGGCACCCTGACCGTGGCCGTGCATGACTTCGCGGCGATTCGCGTGGCATTGGCGATTCCTGCAGAACACGACATCCTCACTCACCTCGCTGGGCTGCCGGCCGAAGAAGCGGCGGCCAAACATGCGTGGCTGCTGGAACACGAGCGGGATCTGGCACTGGGTTCGAAACCGGCTCCGGGCGCGGTGGAACTGGTGCGTGAGTTGGCCGGGCGTGGTTATCGCCTGGGCATTCTCACGCGCAATGCCCGTGAGCTGGCCCATGTCACGCTGGAGGCGATTGGCCTGGCCGATTGCTTTGCGGTGGAGGATGTATTGGGCCGCGATGAAGCGCCGCCCAAACCGCATCCCGGTGGTTTACTGAAACTGGCCGAGGCCTGGAAGGTGCCGGCGAGTGAAATGGTGATGGTCGGTGATTACCGCTTCGACCTGGATTGCGGCCGGGCGGCGGGGACGCGGACGGTGTTGGTGAACCTGCCGGATAATCCGTGGCCGGAATTGACTGATTGGCATGCGCGCGATTGCGTGGAATTGCGGCAGCTGCTTTCGGCTTGAGAGATTGGGCGTCCGATCAGACGCCCCAAAACTCACTGCCCGAACAACGCCTTCTGCCCCTCGGGCGAGGTAAACATCCCGTCCCCATTGTGCCCGACGCCGGGCACTTCGATCAGCTGCTGACTCAACCCTTGAGGATGGCGCCGTTTCAGATAATTGAAATAATTGCGCCCGCGAATCAAACGAGAAGCGCCCTGGGCTTTGGCTTCGCAACTTTTATCCAGCGCCGGGTGATTCGGGTCGATGTCCTGCTGCCCGAGCAAATAAACGATGTCGCGTTTGACGTAGTTTTCTTCCATCTGCGCAGGCGTTTGCCCATTGGCATAGGCGGGCAAGTCCGCCAGCCCATACTTCCAGCGATTGAAGTTCGGACACCCCGCGTGACTGAACGCCACTGGCCGTTGCTCATTGAAATAGGCATACGATGAAGGATTGGCGATCACATAACGCACCTTCACCCCCGCTGTGTCGAGGGCTGGCTGAGGGTGGCTCAACATGGCGTAACGCTGAACTACCTGAGCGCCGCCCGAGTGACCGGCAATGACAATTTGCTTCACGTCCGGAAACTGTCGCCGATCACCCAGGCGAGCGATGATTTCGTCGAGCGCCGCGTAGGAGCTCAGCGTAAACGGCGCGGTGGATAACCCGCCGGCCATCCAGTCATTGCCGTGCCAGCGTAAAACGCTGTCAGGCACCGGGTGGCTCGCGATGTCGGTTTCATTGAGAAACTGTGGGGCGAGCACCAGGGTGTTATCGCTTTGCCCGGCTTGCTGGGCCGCGTGCTCGGCGCTCTGGCGGTAGGTTTCAGCGTTGCGCAAACGACCATGAATGATGATCAGCACTCGTTCGATATTCTTCGCCGGTGTCGGGCCGATGCCCACCGCGATTTCGCCGGCGCTCAACAGCAGGCGCCCGGAACTGATCTCCTTGACCCCCTGCTCGGCAGCCTGAGCGCTTGTGCAGGTGATCAACAGAGCTAACAACCACTTGTGCATTACAGATTCTTCGCGGCAAAGGTATCGCACTGGCCAACCTGGCCTTGTGCAAATCCGGCTTTGAACCAGCGCACCCTTTGCGCTGACGTACCATGAGTGAACGAGTCCGGTACCACGCGGCCCTGACCTTGCTGCTGCAAGCGGTCATCGCCGATGGCGTTGGCGGCGTTCAAGGCTTCTTCGATGTCACCGGGTTCCAGCCAGTTCAGGCGCTTCTGCGCAATGTTGGCCCAGACCCCGGCCAGGCAATCGGCCTGCAGTTCCTGACGCACCAGCAAACCACCGTCGCCCTCCATTTGCCGGCCCTGCTGCCGGGCGGTCTGAATCTTCGCCGAAACGCCGAGCAAGGTCTGCACGTGGTGTCCGACTTCGTGAGCGATCACGTAGGCCTGGGCGAAATCACCTGCGGCGGAAAAACGCTGGGACATTTCCTGGAAGAAACCCATGTCCAGGTAGACCTTCTGGTCTGCCGGGCAATAGAACGGACCAGTCGCCGATGTCGCCAATCCGCACGCCGAGTTCACCTGATTGCTGAACAGCACCAGGGTCGGGTCTTTATATTGCCGACCGGCCTGCTGGAAAATCTGGCCCCAGGTGTCTTCGGTGTCGCCGAGGATCGAGCGCACGAATTCGGCGTTTTCATCATTGGCCGGCGGTGCCTTGCGGGTGTGGGTGGTGGCCGGAGCCGATTGCTCGCTCATTTGTCCGGTCAATTGACCGAGGATCTGCATCGGGTCCTGGCCGGTGATCCAGCCGATCCCGACGATCAACAGGATCGCCGTCAGGCTCAGGCCCTTGCCCCCGCCGAAGCGCATCCCGCCACCCCCACCGCCGACATCATCGCCACGGGCATCGACCACGTTGTCGCTGCGTCGGCCTTTTTTCCATAGCATGGGGGTGAGTCCTCGTTTGAATATGGTGATGAGTGTTGCTGGTCAGTGAGAGCGGCGCCAGTCCGGTCGTCTGTCTTTTACTGCGCACGGAACATTTCAGACTTGTATTGAACACGGATAGCCCAGCGAATTCCTTCAGGGCGACAGGTTTTTACCGAGTGGGCGAATGCTTGTCTCGAGAATCACTGATCAAACTCACTCTATATCGGCGATATGCCGGGCAGCGATGTAGCCGAAGGTCAGCGCCGGGCCGAGATTGATACCGCCGGCGGGATAGTGCCCGCCCATGATGCTGGCCATGTCGCCGCCCGCTGCATACAACCCGGCGATGGCCTGCCCCGACTCGCCAAGAACCTGGGCATGTTCATTGACCTTGAGCCCGGCGAAGGTGCCAAAGCAGCCAGGCTGGACCTTCACGGCGTAGAACGGGCCTTGTTCAATCGGCGCGACGCACGGGTTGGGTTGCTGCAACGCATCGCCCTGTTTGCGGTTGTAGGGCGTCGAGCCACGACCGAACAACGGATCTTCGCCGTTGCGCGCACACCGGTTGTATTCATCCACCGTGCTGCGCAATCCGTTTGGGTCGATGCCGCAGGCCAGGGCCAATTCCTCGACAGTGTTGCCGGTTTTCAGATAACCGCTGCGGATAAAGGATGACAGCGGCACCGGAAACGGCCGAGAAATTCCCAGGCCATAACGCCGTTGAAAACCATGAGTGCAGATCAGCCAGGAGGCGACTTCTTCGCCCAGCGGTGCGGCGGCGACCATGGCCGTCACGTAGTCGTAGTAGCCGTCGGCTTCGTTGACGAAGCGCCGGCCGTTGCTCAGCACACCGATGATCCCCGGTTTGCCGCGTTCGATGATGTGCGGGAAGTGGCCGATGCTGCCGTCACTGTGCGGCACTTGCGAAACCGGCGCCCAGGCCACGGGCGATGCCATGTCGGTGTTGACCCGCGCACCGGCGCTTTCGCCCAATCGCAAACCATCACCGGCGACGCCGAGAGGCGGCAGCGCCAGGTGTTCGTTGCCGGTTGGTGTGCGGGGGAACAATGCCTTGCGTCGCTCGATATCATTGGCGAAACCTCCGGTCGCGAGCACCACGGCCTTGCGTGCATGGATGCGGATATTGCCTTTGGCGGTACTGACGATCGCGCCTTGCACCTGATCGCCTTCGCGAAGCAACTCGGTCACCGGTGCCGATTCCCAGAGCAAGACGCCCAGGTCTTCGGCGGACTTTGCCAACCGCGCAACCAGCGCCACGCCGTTGACCAGTTGCATCGCCCGACCATGAACAACGAGGTCGAACAAGTGCCGGGTGAAGCGCCGGGTCACATGCCATGCCGCGGGCAAAGAGCGCGTCAGGTTGAGAAATGCGCTCAGGTCCGCCCCCGCCATGATCGGCATGCCCATGAACGAAGTTTCCCGCATGGTTTTGCGAAGGCGCTTCAGTAGCTTGCCGACTTTTCGTCCGTCATAAGGCGCAGCGATCACCGACCGTCCGCCGGTGCCGGCGCCCGGCGTGTCGCCATGAATGTCGGCGATGGCGTTGCCATCGGCGAATTGCAGGGCAGTGTGTTGCTCGAAGAACGCGACCATTCGCGGGCCAGCCTCAAGGAACGAGTCGATCATCGCCGGATCGTAACGCTCACCCAATTCGTGCTTCAGGTAAGTGCGCGGTTGCTCGACGTCTTCAACGATGCCGGCACGACGCGCCAGAGGATTGCACGGCACCCAGGCCCATCCGCCGGACCACGCCGTGGCGCCGCCGAACACCGGGTCTTTCTCGACCACGATCACTTTCAAGCCATGCCAGGCTGCGGTTACAGCTGCGGACAATCCGGCCGCACCGGAGCCGACGATCAGCACATCGCATTCGATGTCCGCAAGGAGGGGAGAGTCGGCAGGCATCGTTTAAAAGCTCCAGGTTGTTTTTGGAATTTGATTCCAGAAAATATAAAGRCTTGATTGATCCCGGCAACCATTCACTGCGTAAAGAGGGCGGTTATCGGACAGCGGGTTCCAGATTTCGCATTACGTGGTTTGTCTTTTAGAATCGGCAAAATTTCGAGTGGAACCCCCCCATGGCCGGCAGTCAGATCGAACGTGTTTTCAGCGTGCTGGAAAGCCTCACCAGTGACCCTCGCGGCCTGCCGATGCAGACGTTGGCGGAGCAACTGGACATCCCCAAAAGCGCGACCCACCGTCTGCTCACCGAGCTGATTCGGCTGGGTTACGTGCGACAGAATCCGGAGAACCTGCGCTATCACCTGTCGACCAAACTGGTGGCGATGGGTTTCCGTTACCTGTCGAGCAGCGGCGCCGATATCGTGCAGCCGGTGCTCGATCGCCTGGCCGAGGAAACCGGCGAGCTGGTGCGCCTTGGCGTTATTGAAGGCGAGCGCCAGATCTGGATCGCCAAGTCTCAGGGTGCCCGCTCGGGCCTGCGCTACGACCCGGACATGGGCCGTGATGCGCCCTTGTTCTACACCGCGTCGGGCCATGCATGGCTGGCGTGCATGAGCGATGCCGAAGCGTTGTCGCTGGTGGAGCGTCAGGGGAGCGAACGGCCGAAAGACCTGGGGCCGAACGCGCCGCGTTCCAACATTGAGTTACTGGAGCGCCTGCGTCTGGCGCGAGAGCAGGGCTACGCCTGGGTCGAAGAGAGTTCGGCAGTGGGCACCTCGGCGATTGCGGCGGTGGTGCGCCACCCAGGCGACGGTCGAGTGATCGGTGTGCTGAGCATTGCCGGGCCAAGCGCGCGGATGCCGGGGGCACGGTTGCATGAACTGGCGCCGCTGTTGTTGAAGTTCACTGAGGAGCTGTCTGCCGCAAGCCTGGCTTCGGAGTTGTTCGTCTAATTCTGCCCGCACAAACCCATATGTGGGCTATGCGAATCTGTGCGTTGTTCGAACACAAGTTGCCGTTACTTCTGTAAGAATCTGGAACCAGGTTCTAAATTATTGGAATTCATCCCTCCGACAATAATCACAAGAGGACCGCAGCATGACTTCGCCCCTTCGCATCGCCCTGATCGGTGCCGGCAACATGGGCCAGCAGCATTACCGGCATCTGCAAACCCTGACACAAGCGACGTTGTGTGCGGTGGCCGATCCCGGCCCACAAGCGGCAGGCCTCGCAGGCGAATGGGGCGTGGGGTATTTCGCGGATCACCGTCAGATGCTGGACCAGGCGAAGCCAGACGCGGTGATCGTCGCCAACCCGAACACGCTCCACGTCAGCACGGCGCTCGATTGCCTCGCCGCCGGCGTGCCGGTGCTACTGGAAAAACCGGTGGGTGTGCACCTGGATGAAGCGCGCGAACTGGTGGCCGCGTCAAAAGCCACCGGAGTTCCCGTGCTGGTCGGCCACCATCGCCGGCACAATCCGTTGATCGTCCGCGCCCATGAACTGGTGCAGGGTGGCGCTTTGGGGCAGCTGACGACGGTGACGGCGCTCTGGCAGTTGCGCAAACCCGACAGCTATTTCGAAACGTCGTGGCGCCGCGAGCCCGGTGCGGGGATGTTGTTGACCAACCTGATTCACGACCTCGACCTGCTGCGGCATCTGTGCGGCGAAGTGCGCCAGGTGCAGGCAATCACCAGCAATGCGGTGCGCGGATTTGCCAACGAAGATTGCGCGGCGGTGCTGCTGCAATTCGACAACGGCGCACTGGGCAGCCTGACCGGTTCCGACGCGGTGGCGGCGCCCTGGAGTTGGGAGCTGGGTTCCGGGGAGAATCCGGCCTATCCGCGCCAGGCCGATCAGCCCTGTTACTTGCTGGCCGGGACGGGCGGTGCATTGAGCATTCCGCAGCTCAAGCGCTGGCACTACGCCGACGTCGATGGCGGATGGCATCAACCGTTGCTGGCGGAACAGGAACGCTTCAGCGTCGATGAAGCATTGCGTTTGCAGTTGCAGCACTTCGTGCGCGTGGCGCGTCGGGAAGTCGAACCCTTGGTGAGCGCGGCCGATGCTGCGCGCACCCTGGCGCTGGTTGAGGCGATTCGCGAGGCCGCCGAAACCGGTCGTGCCTGCACCCCGATGTCAATCGAGGGATGAGCATGAGTGAGCGAATCTTTTCCCTGGCCAGCCTGACGGTGCTGGAGTTGTCTCCGCCGGAGATGGTCGAAGTCGCAGCACGGGCAGGATACAGCCATGTCGGACTGCGCCTTGAACCTGCGACACCCGAAGAACATCACTTTGCGCTGGTAGCCGATGTCGGTTTACGGCGTGAGACGCTGGCGCGGCTGCACGACACCGGCATTCGTGTGCTGGATGTTGAAATCCTGCGTCTTAAACCGCAAACCGTCGTCGCCGACTTCGAGAAGATTCTGGCGGTCGGGGCGCAATTGGGTGCCAGTGAATTGCTGGTGGCCGGTAACGATCCCGACGAACAACGACTCACCGAGAACTTCGCCCGGCTGTGTGATCTGGCGGCACCTTACGGGCTGCATCCGCATCTGGAGTTCATGCCATGGACCGATGCACGCAATCTCGAACAAGCGGTGCGCGTCGTCGAAAACGCTGACCGGGAAAACGGCGCGGTGTTGGTGGACGCGTTCCATTTCGACCGATCGGGTTCGCGGCTGGAAGATCTGGCCAAAGTTGCCCCGTCACGGTTACGGTACACGCAGTTATGCGATGTCGCGGGGCCACGGCCAACGGACATGGCGGAGATTTTGCGTCAGGCGCGTAACGAGCGGCGTTTTCCGGGCGATGGTGATTGTGATCTGGCGGGGTTGTTGCAGTGTTTGCCGGCCGATATCCCGTTAAGCCTGGAGATTCCCACCGTGAAGTTGCTGGAGCAGGGCGTGAGCGGGTTGCAGCGGGCGCAGATGGCGTTGGATAAGACTCGGGAATTGTTGGCGCGGCGGTAAGCGGTGCTGCGCACCTATCGCGGGCAAGCCACGCTCCCACAGGTTATCCAGTGTTCATGCAGGAACGAGGCTTGCCCGCGAAGCTTTTGATTTTTGATGCAAAAAAAAAGGATCGCTAATGACCATCAGCACCCCGCTCTCCGGTGTAAACCAACCCTTCAAAGGGATTCTGCTGATTGTCGTCGCGACCTTTCTGTTTTCCAGTCACGACGCCTTGTCGAAATATCTATCGGGGTTCTATCCGATCGTCATGGTGGTCTGGGCCCGTTATGTGGTTCACACCTTGCTGATGGCCGGGATTTTCCTGCCGCAATCGGGGTTGCGCGTCCTGCGCACCAAACGGCCATTGCTGCAGTTGTTCAGGGCGTTGTGCCTGTTGGGCACCAGTTTGTTTTTCACCACCGGTTTGCAGTACATCCCGTTGGCCGAAGCCACGGCGGTCAACTTTCTCGCTCCGGTTCTGGTCACCGCGTTGTCGGTGCCACTGCTGCGTGAGCGGGTCACCCGTGGCCAATGGATCGCGGTGATTTGCGGATTTGTCGGCGTATTGATCATCGTCCATCCCGGCGGGGATCTGTTCACGCCAGCAGTCTTGCTGCCGCTCTGCTCGGCACTGTTTTTCTGCTTCTATCAATTGCTCACCCGCAAGCTCAGTGAAATCGACAGCCCGACCACCAGTAACTTCTTCGCCGGCCTGTGCAACACCCTGGTGATGAGTGCGTTGGTGCCGTTTTTCTGGAAAGTGCCAAGCCTTGGGCATGGATTGATGATGGTTGCACTGGGCGCCTGCGGGATGACGGCGCACCTGTTTCTGACCCAGGCGTTCCGCCATGCCGCCCCCGCGCTGCTGGCACCGTTCGGCTATTGCCAGATTGTCTTTGCCGGTTTGCTGGGCTGGTTGCTGTTTTCTCACACGCCGACCCTGACCACGGTGGTCGGGATCGCGGTGATTTGCTGCAGCGGGTTGGCGGCGGCGTGGCAACAAAGCCGCCGCTGAACCCGGTCAAAATTTGAAACGCACCACCAGGTTTTGCAGGCCCGCCGCCAGTCGCGACAACTCCTGGCTGGTGGCGCTGGTCCGGGTTGCGGCGTCGGCGCTTTCCAGCGACAGGTCGCGGATGTTCAGCAGATTACGATCCACCTCACGGGCCACCTGCGCCTGTTCTTCCGAGGCGCTGGCGATCACCAGGTTACGTTCATGGATCTGCTCCATCGCCCGGGTGATTTCTGCCAGTGCCAGCCCGGCCTGTTCAGCAATCGACAAGGTTTCGGCGACACGCTGACTGTTGTCGTGCATCGACATCACCACACCGTTGGTATCGCCCTGAACCCGGCCGATGATCTGTTCGATCTCCCGGGTTGATTGCTGAGTGCGATGCGCCAGCGCCCGAACTTCATCGGCCACCACCGCGAAACCACGCCCGGCTTCCCCGGCTCGCGCAGCCTCGATGGCGGCATTGAGCGCGAGCAGGTTGGTCTGTTCGGCGATGGCGCGGATCACGTCCAGCACCTTGCCGATTTCCCGGGACTGCTCGGCCAGGGTCTGAACCTGTTGCAGTGCGATGCCCGCATTGCTGCTCATCGCCTGAATCGAATCCAGTGTTTCAATCACCCGTGCCTGGCCCTGATTGGCTTGCTGTGTGGACTGTCTGGTGCTGTCGGAAGTCGACACCGCGTTGCGTGCCACTTCTTCCACCGCGACGGTCATTTCGTTGACGGCCGTGGCGGCCTGCTCGATTTCATTGTGTTGCTGTTGCAGCCGACTGGAGTCCTGTTGAGTGCTCTGATTCATCTGCTGGGCGGCGGCCGCCAGTTGGGTCGACGTGCCGCTGATCAGTTGCAGGGTTTCCCGCAGGCTGGTCTGCATGGCTGACAGGGCCTTGAGCAAGCGTGCGGTTTCATCGGCGCCGTGGCTGCGGATCGGTTGACTCAGGTCACCGGCGGCCACTTGTTCGGCCACGTCGACCGCCTGACGGATCGGCAGGACGATGCTGCGAATCAACAGCCAGGCCAGGCACAGGGTCAGGAGCGCGACCGCTATCAGCGCACCGATCACGGTGATTTTTACCTGGTTGTAGAGCGAGTCAGCCTGGTTGGCTGACAGGCTGACTTCGTTGGCGGAAAGCGCCATCAATTCGGCGAACTGGTCACCGGTCTGGGTCGAGTAGTCCTGGATTTTGCCATTGAGCAACGCGGTCATTTCTTCGCTGCGGTTCTCCCGCGACAGCGCTTCGTATTGCGCCAGCGCCTGGCGGTAGCTGGTGACGGTGGCGACGAACTTTTCGTACGGCCCCCGGTTGTAATCACCGACCAGCGGAGTGAATTTTTCCAGCGTCTCTGCAAGCCAACCCTGCACTTGGTGCAGGCGTGTGACGGTGGCATCGAGCACCTTTGGATCGCGGTTGAGCGCCATGCGCAGGCTGAGCACGCGAATACTCAGGATGTAGTCGCGGATTTCACCCAGGTGGCGAATGCTGGGCAGGGAGACGTTTTCAGTGTGCTGGCCGGTGGCGCGAACCTGCGCGACCTGTTTAAGGGCGAACAGCCCCTGCAACAGGACCAGCAGGGCGATGACGCCGAAGCTGATCACGGCACGCTTGGCGATGCTCAAGTTACCTGGCGACATGGTGTGCCTCTGTGGCTTTGAGAAAAAAGGGTGAAATGGATAAATCGCGGCCATAAAAAAACGCAGGCCCGGGATCAGGCCTGCGTTTGTGGTGTATCAATCTTTTACGGTCGGAATCTTGCGCGGTGCCATGAAGTACATCCAGGTCAGCGCGATGAAGTACATCGCCGGAATGATGGTGAACAACACGGTGTAGTTGTTGTTGGTGATGGTCAGAATGTGGCCGACCAACTGGGTCATGAACATCCCGCCGATCGCCGCGCACATGCCACCGAAGCCGAACACCGTACTCATCATGTGTTTAGGCGTGTAGTCCATCACCAGGCTCCAGATGTTCGCGGTCCAGGCCTGGTGCGCGCCAATGGCCAGGGAGATGGCGAAGACTGCGAGCCACAGGCTGCTCGAACCGGCGGCCATGACCACGCCGATGATGCAGCAGGCGAACAGGAACATGGACATCAGTCGGGCCTTGATCGGGTTGATCCCGCGACCGATCAGGAACGAAGACAGGATCCCGCCGCCGACGCTGCCGAAGTCAGCCGTGAGGTAGATGATGATCAGCGGAATACCCATCTGGGTCACGTTGATCCCCAGGTTGTATTGCTGATTGAGGAACGGCGGCAGCCAGTACAGGTAGAACCAGAACACCGGCGCGGTGATCGAGTAGGCGAGGGCGAAGGCCCAGGTGCCACGCATGCGCAGGATTCGCGAGAACGGTACGCGGGATTGTTCCGGTTCGACTTCCTTCTGGATGTAGTCCAGTTCCGATTGTTTAACGCTCGGGTGATCTTCCGGGTTGAAGTACTTCAGGCCCCAGAACAGCAACCAGATGCCACCCAGCGCCGCCATGCACAGGAACGCTGCCTGCCAGCCCCAGGCGTGAAGAATCAGTGGCAGCAGCATCGGTGTGAACATCGCACCGACGTTGGTCCCGGCGTTGAAAATACCGGTGGCCACGGCGCGCTCGCCAGCCGGGAACCACAACCGGGTGGTTTTCACGCAGGCCGGGTAGTTGGCGGCTTCGGTCAGACCGAGAATGAACCGGCAGACCATGAAACCCGCCGCCGAAGTGGCCAGGCCATGAGCGCCGGTGGCCAGGCTCCAGAGCAGTACCGCGAAGAAGAACACGCGCTTCACGCCGACCCGGTCGATCAACCGGCCTTGCAGCACGAAACCGACGGCGTAGCCGACCTGGAACCAGAAGTTGATGTTGGCGTAGTCCATCGCCGTCCAGCTCAGTTCCTTGGCCAGGATCGGCTGCATGACGCCCAGGGCGGCACGGTCGATGTAGTTCAGGGTGGTGGCGAAAAATACCAGCGCCAGCATTCCCCAGCGGGTTTTGCCGACGGCCATGGCGCCGCGGATTTTGTCGCCGATGCCGCCAGTAGCGACGCTTTGGGCCGAAGCCACGCGAGAGCTTTGAGAAGGAAACATGTGTGTGCCATCCGTTCAATGACTGACAAGCGAGGCTTGTCGGGACTTCAAGGGCGCGTGATCAATCGATGGCGACGGGCGCGGGTGAGATTGATCGGCTGAGGTGTTTTCGTCAGGCGACGACAACGTTTTATTCAGCGAGCGGCGCAGTTCGGCCGAGTGGGCGCAAGGTTCGGATGGACACCAGGTCTGGCGTGAGATCGGTGGAGCAAGCAAACAAGGCGTTGAATGAGCGCATGAGCGTGTACCCGTTTTTTGAAATTTTTATGTGGTGTTCAGGGTCTTTGGTAACCGAGTCCATGGGGTCGTGACCGGACTCAATGTGGTGTCGATGGTGCGCAGTGGACGAAAAATCGTCAATTCGCCAACCGCCATTGTGTTCGATAATCGCCCGCAAAACTAACCGGGTAGTACACTTTGAATTGCTGTGCGGATTCGTCAAGCCAATAATTTGCCCAACAAGAATGTCCCCACCACCGGGAGTCGACACATGCAGCGTTCCATTGCCACCGTTTCCTTGAGCGGTACCCTGCCGGAAAAACTAGAAGCCATCGCCGCCGCCGGTTTTGACGGGGTGGAAATTTTCGAGAACGACCTTCTCTACTACGACGGCAGCCCTCGGGAAATCAGGCAGATGTGCGCTGATCTCGGGATAGCGATCACACTGTTCCAACCCTTTCGGGATTTCGAAGGTTGCCGCCGCGATCGCCTGCCGCGCAATCTGGAGCGGGCCGAGCGCAAGTTCGATTTGATGCAAGAGCTGGGCACCGACCTGGTGCTGGTGTGCAGCAACGCCTCGGCCGACTCCATCGGCGATGAGCAGATCCTGGTCGACGACTTGCGCCTGCTCGCCGAACGGGCCGGCGCTCGTGGTTTGCGGATCGGTTACGAAGCGCTGGCCTGGGGCCGCCACGTGAACACGTATCAACAGGTGTGGAACATCGTTCGCCAGGCCGATCATCCGAACCTCGGCGTGTTGCTGGACAGTTTCCATACGCTGTCGCTCAAGGGCGACCCGACGGCGATCGCCGAGATTCCCGGTGACAAGATCTTCTTCGTGCAAATGGCCGATGCACCGATCCTGGCCATGGACGTGCTGGAGTGGAGCCGGCATTTCCGTTGTTTCCCCGGCCAGGGCGAGTTCGATCTGCCGGGGTTCCTCGCGCCGATCATCAAGAGCGGCTATACAGGCCCGCTGTCGCTGGAGATCTTCAACGACGGTTTCCGCGCCGCGCCACCCCGGGCCAACGCCGCCGACGGCTTGCGTTCGTTGCTGTACCTGGAAGAGAAAACCCGCGAGCGTCTGGAGCAGGAAGCCACGCCTGTGGCCAATCGCGACATTCTGTTCGATACCCCAGGCGCCAGCGAATACAACGGCATCGAGTTTCTTGAGTTCGCCGTGGACGAAAGCCTCGGCGCGAAGTTGTCCCATTGGCTGGAGCGGCTGGGTTTCGTCAAGGCCGGGCAACACCGCTCCAAGAGTGTCAGCCTGTTGCGTCAGGGCGATATCAACCTGATCCTCAACTCCGAACCTTATTCCTTCGCCCACAGTTTTTTCGAGGCCCATGGGCCATCGCTGTGCGCCACCGCCGTGCGGGTCAAGGACAGCGCCAGTGCGTTGGCCCGAGCCGTGGCTTACAAAGGCCAGCCGTATCGCGGGCTGGTAGGCCCCAATGAACTGGAACTCGCCGCCGTGCGTGCGCCGGACGGCAGTCTGATTTACCTGGTGGACCAGGACGCCGACGTCTATGGCACCGACTTCAATCTGCAACCGGCGGCCGTGGCCAGCGGAGGCCTCAAGCGCATCGACCACATGGCCATGGCACTGCCCGCCGAYAGCCTCGACAGCTGGGTGTTGTTCTATAAAAGCCTGCTGGATTTCGAAGCCGACGATGAAGTGGTGCTGCCCGACCCGTATGGTCTGGTGAAGAGCCGTGCCTTGCGCAGCCGTTGCAGTTCGATCCGCCTGCCGCTGAACATTTCCGAGAATCGCAACACCGCGATCTCACACGCACTGTCGAGTTATCGCGGTTCCGGTGTGCATCACATCGCTTTCGATTGCGACGACATCTTTGCCGAAGTCAGCCGTGCCAAGGAGGCGGGCGTGCCGCTGCTGGATATCCCGCTCAACTACTACGATGACCTCGCCGCGCGCTTCGATTTCGACGACGAGTTCCTCAGCGAGCTGGCGTATTTCAACGTGCTCTACGACCGTGATGCCCAAGGTGGCGAGCTGTTTCACGTGTACACCGAGCCGTTCGAAGGGCGGTTTTTCTTTGAAATCATCCAGCGCAAAAACGGCTATGCGGGGTACGGCGCGGCCAACGTAGCCGTGCGACTGGCGGCCATGGCCAAATCCCGAAGTGGTGGCGTACGTCAGACAAAGTTGTAGGAAAATCGTAAACACGGGTACAAAACCGCTGCCGCGTGGCTTCCTTCACTGTGCGCAGCGGCCCATAATCGCCTACTTGTGCAGTGATGGCCGTGAGCCCGCAATGACAATAATTTCAAAACTCTCCGTAGCGCCCGAAAAGCCAATTGCCGAGCCTCGCAAGAGTCGCAAGAACAACCCGGAAAAAACCCGCGAGAACATCCTTCAAGAGGCCATTGTCGAGTTCGTCCAGCAGGGGCTTTCCGGTGCGCGCGTCGATGCGATCGCCGAGCGCATCCACACCTCCAAACGCATGATCTATTACTACTTCGGCAGTAAGGAACAGCTCTACGTCGAGGTGCTGGAAAAACTCTACGGAGATATCCGCAGCACCGAAAGTCGCTTGCACCTGGCCGAGCTGGCGCCGGTGGAGGCGATTCGGCGGTTGGTGGAATTCACCTTCGACCACCATGATCGCAACGTTGATTTCGTGCGTATCGTCTGCATCGAGAACATTCACAACGCTGAGTATGTGAAGCGCTCCGATGCGATCAAGGCGATGAACAACACCATCCTCGATTCACTGGGCGAGATTTTGCGTCGCGGGGCCGCAGAGGGTGTATTCCGCGCCGGCCTCGATCCGCTGGATGTGCACCTGCTGATCAGTTCGTTTTGCTTCTATCGCGTGTCGAACCGTCATACCTTTGGTGAGATCTTTCAGATCGACTTGCCGGACGAAAGTATCAAGCAGCGTCATCGGGAGATGATCTGCGAGTCGGTGTTGCGGTATCTGCAGGCCTGACGCCTTCGCAGGCAAGCCTCGCTCCTACGGACGATGCTTGCCTGCGAAGCTTTTCAACCATTCATGCTCTGAAAATGCTCCAGCATCCGCTGGGCATCCGGCACCACGCCGCTGAATAATTCAAACGCCTTCACCGCCTGAAACACCGCCATGTTGCCGCCGTCCAGGGTTCGGCAACCCAGCGCGCGAGCATTGCGTAGCAGTTCGGTTTCCAGCGGGAAGTAAACGATCTCCGCCACCCACAACTGCGGCCGAAGTAGTTCTACCGGCACCGGCATGCCAGGCAGCTTTTTCATGCCCATGGGCGTGGTATTCAC
Organism: Pseudomonas sp. 05N433; assembly: GCF_056396925.1. Taxonomy (NCBI): domain Bacteria; kingdom Pseudomonadati; phylum Pseudomonadota; class Gammaproteobacteria; order Pseudomonadales; family Pseudomonadaceae; genus Pseudomonas; species Pseudomonas sp. 05N433. Next base: position 69,756 of record NZ_JBFTML010000023.1, read on the forward strand.
CAGTCCATCAGCCTGACCCAGCGTCCCCGGCAAGTCATGACCGGCCACGGCGCGGCCAAAACCGAAATGCTGATTGAGGTTGTCCGCCAAAGACTGAGCCCGGCTGTGATCCACATCGAAAATGCTCAGCAGTTGTACGCCTTCGCTCAATAACGCGTGGGCCACCGCTGCGCCTGCGCCACCGGCGCCCATTTGCACCACTCGCTCACGGGCAACGTCCTGCAGGCCGCGACGAAACCCTTCGGCGAAGCCCAGGCAATCGGTGTTGTGGCCGATGCGTTTCCCGTCCTTCAACACCACCGTGTTCACCGCGCCAATGCCGCGGGCTTCCGGAGACAATTCGTCGAGCAACGGGATGATTGTCTGCTTGCACGGAAAGGTGATGTTCAGCCCGGTGAAATTCATCCGCTCGGCGGCCATCAGCAGGTCGGGCAGGGCGCCGCTGTCGAGTTTCAGCTGATCCAGGTCGATCAGTCGATACAGGTAGCGCAGACCCTGCGCATCGCCTTCGTGCTCGTGCAGCGCCGGAGTGCGGGAAGCCTGAATGCCGGCGCCGATCAGCCCGGCCAATACCACGGTGTTCTGTGTCATCACGCTTAACCTTTCAAACGTTGGCTGAAATGCTCCAGCGCCAAACGATAGCCGTGGCTGCCGAAACCGCACATCACCGCCGTGGCGATGGACGAGACAAAGGAGTGATGCCGGAAGGGTTCGCGGGCATGGACGTTGGACAGGTGCACTTCGATCACGGGCAGTTCGCTGGCGACCAGCGCATCGCGAATGGCGACCGAGGTGTGGGTCCAGGCAGCCGGATTGATGACGATCCCGGCGCAGCGGCCACGGGCGGCATGAATCCAGTCGAGCAGTTCGCCTTCATGGTTGGTCTGGCGAAACTCCACCTTCAGGCCGAACTCTTCGGCGGCGCGACCGCACAGCGCTGAAATATCCGCCAGGGTTTCGTGGCCATAAGTCGCCGGTTCACGGGTACCGAGCAGGTTCAGGTTCGGGCCGTTGAGCACCAGAACGATAGGGGACATCGGGTCTCTCCACTTATTATTGTTGGCATTGGCCGAGGGTCTCAGCCTGTGGAGATAAATTGTACTAACTGGTTAATAAGGTCAATTGTAGAGGCGCCGGCCCTGGATTATCTGTGCGGTGATCGAACATTCAGCGCGGAAGACGCTCAACCAGAAAATCGATAAACGCCCTGAGCCGCAACGGCACATGGCGGCTTTGCGGATACAGCAAAGTGAAGGGGCGGGAGCGCCCGCCATAGGGCTTGAGCACTTCCACCAGCGAGCCATCCGCCAGTTCGTTTTCGACGATGAAGCGATAGGTTTGAAACAGCCCGGCGCCGTGTTTCGCCAGCGTCACGCCGCCCAATACATCATCGGAACAGCAGTAATTACCTTCGGCCAAAATCTCCAGCGGCACGCCGTTATCGTTGAACAGCCAGGCAATCCGCCGCCCGCTGCTGGGTAGCTCGAACTGGATGCATTCGTGGTGCGCCAGGTCGTCCAGGGTTTGTGGCATGCCGGCACGCTTCAGATAGTCAGGGCTGGCGATCATCACCAGCGCGGCGTCTTCCAGTGGCCGGGCAATCAGTCCGGAGTCGGGAATCGCCCGCACACGGATGGCCATGTCATAGCCTTCGCCGACGAAATCGATGTTGCGATTGCTGATGTGCACCTCGACATTCACGGCGGGAAAACGCGCCCGGAACGCCGGCAGCAGCGGCAGGATGCGGTGGTGGGCATAGGTGGTGGGAATGCTGATACGCAAGGTGCCGGAGGGTTCCTGCTGTTGGCCCATGACTTCGCGCTGAGCCTCGACCAGTTGCGCAAGGGCCAGGCGACACTCCTCAAAATAGCGCCGGCCACTGTCGGTCAGCTTGACGCTGCGGGTGGTACGCGCGAATAGCCGCACACCCAGACGTTCTTCCATCCGCGACACCGAGCGGCTGACCGCGGCCGGGGTCACACCCGCCACCAGGGCCGCGGCGGTAAAGCTGCCCGCTTCGGCGGCCAGGCAAAACAGTTCGATGCTGCCGAGCTGAAGATCGTCGAAATGTCGCTGCATGATTGATTACACCAAGAATCAAATGGGATGCCTGAGGTGGTATTTATCAAATGCAGGCGTACAAATACAGGATTCGTTTCAACCACCAGCGCCGTTGAGTTCATCACCGGCCAGATATTGGCAGTGAAAGGATTGCTTACTCTTTTTTGCCCTGATTGGCAGGGGACGGTCGACCTGAAACGCTAGGCTCAAACGTGGTCAGCTGATCGAACGGTTAGCGCCAGTTATCGGGTTTTTCAAGGAATGGCGAATCTTCGGATTCTATAACCTAACGGATGGGTTAGCATGAATGTATGCCGCTACAAGGGATTGTCACTGGTAGTCATGTTGCGTGACGAGCATTGCTCACCACACGTTCACGTCGATGGAGGCACATGGAGCGCACGCTTTCGGTTCAGCTTCTGGCACAACGGCGTAGAGCTCTGGGATGTCATTCCTCATTCGCATCGACCTCCTCTGGCCATGCTGGAGGGGTTACGCCAGGCGCTCAGGCAACCTGCCCATTTGCGGCGAGCCCGTGGCATCTGGTGGAGCAAATTGCAGACGGCCTGCCTCGACAATCAGTTATGGGATTGGCAGGGCAATGAAGTGGTCG